>NZ_CBFIHX010000045.1:0-8253 GCF_965662505.1 Pseudomaricurvus sp.
GCCATCTCTGATTTTGATGTAATTGGCACTTTCAAGAATTTGTATGGCACCTTTATAGCAATGGCTCCAGCCTTCTCTTTGACCGTCAATTACGAAGTTGGACAGGAAAATATTTTTTGTATTAGGCCCGGATATTCTTATACCTGTTCGAAAGTAGTCGTTAATTGACACGTTATTAATCTGCCAGTTGTCGATATTGAGAGACTTGTTCCGGTCAATTAGTATGCAGGTGTGTGTGTTATGTGATGTAAGGTTCTCAATGACTACATTATTAGATCTGGCGCCTCGGTCCACGTAAATGCAATTTCCGACATCAGAAAAAACCATATCCTTAAAGGTGAAATAGCTGGTTGCTAAACTAAATCCCCCTTCAATTGTGAGAGGGTCTTCACGCGAGAAATCTCCTTTAAATAAAGCACCCTCGGCACCTTTTAGGGTTACTCTTCCGCTCTGTGTTGGTAGATCGACCTTTTCACTTATGTCGTAAGTTCCTTCTGAGAATAGGTATGTTCCTGATAGAGCTCCTTGAGCTGCATAAACTTTGAACTCGTCCCAGGTCATTTTGTTGTAGGCGGATGCCGATGAGTTGAGCGCTTCTATATCTGGGTATACGTGAGATGGCGATAGTGCGAAAGCTTGTTGAGTGATTCCTAAGCTATATAGCGTGGTAACCATTAGTGACGTAGTAAGCAGTCTAAATGCGGCGCTCATTTTGTGCTCCAAGAATTGTATGATCTGTTAATAGGTTGGCACAGCTAGTATGGAGCATCAAGTATACTGGTCCCGTCTTATGACATTTGGCACATTAAGTCATTACGGTTTCTTTAAGTCAGGTTATTCTTACGAATCGGGTCATTTTGAGTTTGCTTTTAAAGTGGGAAGGCTTGTATCGAAAGTGCCGGAGTTTGAAATGAAACATTCTTTTGCAATACTTCCATAATTTTGAGCTAGCATGATTCTTGCTGATTAATACGTAGTGGTATTCACATGTTTCCGTTGGATAACCCATTGACAGGGAAAGGTTGGCTAATAGGAGTTTTTATATGGGTGATAGAATCGGCACCTCCACTTTGTGGTTGGCGGTTGCACTGATATCTGGCACGACGCAAGCTGTAGAGCCTGCAAAGATTAAAGCTGGAAATTTTTATATTGTTCCTATCCTGTCGTTCGAGGAGCGTTACGACGACAATATCTTCTCTCAATCATCGGATGAAACTGACTCCTGGATTTCAGTAGTTAGCCCGGGGGTGAAGCTCCTGTCTGAATTAAGCTCGGTTGATCTTCTTCTGGATTATCGACACGATGCGGGCTTTTATGCCAATAGCAGTTCAGATGACTATAATGACAACTACTTAAAGGGCGCTGTCACGTGGGAGTTAAATCAAAGTCACCAATTTGACTTGATGGCTCTGTATCGTGATGCACACGAAGATCGCGGTACTGGCTACAGTCAAGGTGATGCTATTGCTTTAATTGATGAACCCGATACCTATGAAGATATGACGTTCGAAGGTAAATATACGTTCGGTAGTGATTCTTCCCGAGGCCGGCTGGTGCTGGATGTGAGTGATTATTCTCGTCAATACACCAATCACGAAGATCTCACTCGAGTGCGGGATCGGGATGAGTTGCGAGCAGGCGCGGCTTTTTATTGGCGTATGGCAGGAAAGACCAATCTGGTTGCTGAAGTCCAAGGAGCTGATATTAACTATATCCACGATCCGGAGGAGGTTCTTGGTCAATTTGATACTCTGGACAGTTCGACCTTGCGGTATCTATTAGGTGTAAACTGGGAGGCAACGGGTAAAACTGAGGGAACGGTGAAACTGGGCTTGGCTGAAAAGGATTTTGACGACGACGACCGTGAAGATTTTTCCGGTTTCAGCTGGGAGGCGAATGTCAGTTGGAAGCCCAGAACCTATTCGGTGTTTTCCTTGACGACATCCAGTAAGCCTCGTGAAACGAATGGTTCTGGTAGTTATATTGATTCAGAGCTGTACAGCCTGGATTGGACCCATAGCTGGACCAGTCGTTTTAGTACTCAATTATTCTATTCACAAACAGACAGTCGTTATGAAGATTCACCTATTAAGCGTGATGATCAGGAAGACAGCTATGGCCTCAGATTGGATTATAATTTGAGGCGGTGGCTGGATCTTGGGCTGTCCTTCAAAACAACAGACAAGGAGTCAACGTTGGCACAGTATTCGTATGATAGAAATCAGGTTTCCTTTTTTATTGATTTGAGCTTGTGACGCAAGCTACAAATACTTAATTTCGTTTTCAGAATGTCGGTCAGATATCGATATTCTGAGAGCGTAACCACTGATTAGTTGTTCTAAACCTCGAGAAGAATTATGAGGCTTTTTCATTATTTTGGCTGTGTAGGTCTGTTTGTCGCGTTATTTTCTTTCTCGGCGGGAGGCCTGGCTCAGGGTGGGTTGTCAGAGTATACGCTCGGTTCTGGGGATGTTATTCGTATTCAAGTGTATGGCGAAAGTGATTTAACGATGGAGACCCAGCTCAGTGATACGGGCACTTTGTCTTATCCGTTCTTAGGTGAGTTGCATTTGAGAGGGATGACCGTAGGGCAGTTGCAGAAAACCATTATCAAAGGTTTGGCGGGTGATTATCTACTGGATCCGAAAGTATCAGTAACGATTCTGCAATATCGACAGTTCTATATCAGCGGTGAGGTGGAGCGGCCGGGAGGCTTCCCTTTCCAGCCAGGATTGACTATCCGCAAGGCTGTGTCTCTGGCTGAAGGGTTTACCGAGCGGGCCTCGAAAAGCAATATTTTTGTTATCTCTGATAATGACGATAGCCATACTCCGAGGCAGGTTCAGTTGAATTCACCGGTTAAGCCTGGAGACAGTATCACTGTAGAGCAAAGCTTTTTTTGATGACGCGCCTTGAGCATGATTATTGATATGAGTGGTGCTTGGTGGGTGCTGAGAATTGCACTGCCTGAGCTGCCCGCACTATATGAGCAATAGACTTATGAATACACACAACACCTTTAATCCACCCGATGTTCAGGAAGAGATGATCGATCTGCGTTATTACTGGCGGGTGGTCATGCAGCAGAAGTGGAATATCATAGCGCTGGCGGTGGTGGCCGTTATCCTGACGATTCTCATGACCATGTCGATGACGCCCCAGTATCGGGCAACGACCACGGTAATGATCGAAAGTGAGTCGGCCAAGGTGTTGTCCATTAATGACGCCTATGGACTCAATACAGGGAATAAAGAGTATTTCTTAACCCAGTTTGAGATTTTGAAGTCCAGAGAGTTGGCAGACCGGGTTATCAAACGATTAAATCTGGATACTCACCCCCTGTTTGATCCTCGGCAGGCGGAAAAGAGTTTCAGTCTGCGTGGGCTTGTCGGTGAGCTTCTGGCCGGGGACGAGCAGGTGGAGGCTCCAGGGAAAGAGCGGGTACTGAATCAGGTCCGGTCGAGTTTCATGAAGGGGTTGAGCGTTTCGCCGATACCGAATACGCAGCTGGTAAAGATACACTACGAGTTATCGGATCCCGAATTGGCAGCAAAAATCGCAAACACCATGGCGGACGTTTATATTGAAAGCTACCTGGAATCCCGCCTCGATGTGACTCGTAAAGCCGCAGATTGGCTTAGTGCCCGTCTGGGTGACTTGAAGGCTACGCTGGAGCAATCCGAAGAGCGTTTACAGGATTACCGGGATCAGGCCGAGTTAGTGGATGTCCAAGGTGTCCAGACTATGGGGGCTGAAGAAATAGGACAATTGACCCAACGTTATGTGGAAGCTCAGCGGACGCGCTCCGAAACTGAGAACATCTATGCGCAAGTCAAAGCGCTTGGGGCGGATGCCAGTACCAGTGAACTCATGGCAGTGCCTACTATCCTAAGGCATCCACTGGTACAGAAGTTCAGAGAGGCCCAGGCGAATGCTGACCGAAGGGTTGCTGAGTTGAGTAAGCGTTATGGCCCCAAACATCCAAAAATGATTTCAGCTATGTCTGAATCCCAGCAGGCTAACAGAGATCTGTACATGCAGGTGTCCAAAGTGGCTCGTGGTATCCGTGCAGATTATCAAGCCGCACTTCAGACCGAGAATGCATTTGCGGGCCAGCTGGCTGAGACTAAAAAGCGTTTACAGAACGTGAACCGCAAGGAGTTCAAGCTGCATGAGTTGGAGCGTGAGGTTGAGACTAACCGTCAGTTGTACGATATGTTTTTTACTCGTGCCAAAGAAACAGATAAAGCCGGAGGTTTGCAGACGCCTCACGCCAGGATTGTAGATCCAGCTCTGGTACCTCTTAACCCGGTCAAGCCGCAAAAAACATTGCTGGTGGCGCTGGCAATGTTGCTGAGTGTGGGAGTGGGGGTCGTTACAGCGTTGCTGATGGATGCGCTGAATAACACCATCAGAACGCCGGATGAAGTGGAAGACAAACTGCGCGCACCCATGCTGGGTTTTGTGCCTGCCACCAAGAGGAATAAGAAGCAAAAAAGCGAGCAGGCTTATGAAGGTTTTTTAGCCAACAGCCGAAGCAGTTTTGCCGAGTCAATCAGAACTATCCGGACGGGACTTATGCTGTCTAATCTGGATGTGCCCCACAAAGTAACTGTTGTTACCTCTTCGGTGTCCAACGAAGGCAAGTCTACCGTTGCTCTCAATTTGGCAGAGGCGATTGGTCAGATGGAGCGCGTTCTGTTGATCGATGCAGATATGCGCCGTCCTACAATGGCCGTGACTTTGGGGTTGCCGCGCTCAGCGCCTGGATTATCCAATCTGGTTGCGGGTACCGCCGAGCTTCAGGAGTGTATTCATCGGCTGGGAGAGTCTTCAGTGGATGTAATTGCTTCTGGAATGGTTCCAGGTAATCCTTTGGAACTTCTGTCTTCGACACGTTTTGCCCGCGTATTGGAAACTCTGAGTGAAAAGTACGATAGAATTATTATCGATTCCACGCCAACCCAGGCAGTGAGCGATGCTATGGTGTTGTCGACAATGGCTGATGCTCTGATTTATGTTGTCCGAGCTGATTTTACACCGGTTCCAGTGGCCTTAAAGGGACTGAAGCGCTTACGTGATTTGGGAGCACCATTAACAGGTGTCGTGCTCAATATGGTAGATGTCAATAAGCGTGGTCTGTACGACTATTATGGCGATTATTACAACGAATTTGCGCCAGAGGTCGATTCAAAGTCGGCGGCTTGATTCTCAGCGTGCGATGACGCTCTATGATTGATATTCACTGTCATCTGTTGCCGGGAATTGATGACGGCCCAAAATCTCTAGATGACGCTCTGACTCTCGCCCGCCAGGCGGTGAGAGAAGGGGTGACACATTCCGTGGTTACTCCCCATATTCATCCGGGACGCTGGGAAAACAACCGTAAAAGCATCCATCTGGAAGTCAGAAAATTCCGAGAATCTTTAAAACAGGCTCAAATACCTTTAACTATTGGGTTTGCGGGTGAAGTTCGGCTTGGTATGGAGGTTGTGTCAATGCTGCACAATAATGAGCTTCCATTTGTCGGGCGCTGGGAAAAACAGAAAGTGCTGCTTTTGGAGTTGCCGCATAGCCATATTCTTCCGGGTACCGAAAATATGGTGAAATGGTTACTTAAGAACAATGTTATTCCAATGATTGCTCACCCGGAACGTAACAAGGCTGTGATGAGAGACGTCAACAAGCTGAATCCTTTAATTGATCTTGGCTGTTTGTTTCAAGTTACGGCGGGATCGTTGATCGGACAGTTTGGTGAGCGTGCAAGGGTTTGTTCAGAACAACTTTTACGGAAAGGCGTAGTTACTGTATTGGCTTCAGATGCCCATCATTTTGAGCGTCGACCTGTTAACTTAGGGGTGGGTCGTGATGCCGCTGTGGACATTGTTGGTGCGGAAATGGCTCGTAAAATGGTTTTTGATGTTCCGTATGCTATTGCCGGTTCGTTGTTTACTTCGGGTTATGTATCGCTTGTGAAATAAATACATTTTCTGTTTTGGCGATTGACCATATTAATCCTGGTCGACAAATTTACTATTCTTTGGTTTTTTAAATCATCTGCAATTCTTAATTTCTTTTCTATCTGTAAGAAAATCCCACCCTGCGGCTTTTGTGTGTGTGAACCTGTTTGCGTCTTGGTGAAATAACCCGTGCTCCAGATTATGTTTTTTGTGCTTGTGAATAGGTTCACTTTAGTGCACGCCATAAGTCTTTAGCATCGCTGCCTGCTATATAAGTTTCTATTTTTTGTGTTCTTATAAAGTTTGTTTCCAGTCCGCCTTTTGTTTTCATAACTGGCAGTTACTAGAAAAATAAATTTCGAAGGGGTTTGGCGTTTCTTTGTGTTGTGGTATGGATGATGCAAAGGCTAACTGCCCTAAGCCTGTTTTATGGGGCTGTCATGTAAATTTATGTTTTTGGCTAAAGAAAGGATTCCGCCACGCGGCGTGAGGCTGGTCACGTAAAGTAAAAGTTGTCGTTTGTTGCGTTATTTTATTGAAATTTAATTTGCGCGGTAGTGATGCTGTAACTAAATCAGATGATTATTTTGATTCTCAGCAAAACGATGTTCCGTATTTTCAATGCGTCAAAAAGAAGGAATTTTTCTGTGTCTACCGATAACGGGTTAATCAAGCCTTACGCATCGCAGTTTGCATTTATATCTCGTTGCCTTGATTCGACACTGATTATTGTGTCTGTTGGACTGGTGGCTTGGGTTGGTAATCTTCCGCTCGATAGTGATATTTGGATAGCGGGGTTTCTAAGTGGGTTGTTACATCAAATTCTTTCGGACTTTACTGAAATTTATCGCTCTTGGCGCTCAGAGACGCTTTGGGCTGAAGCTAAACAGGTCATGATGTGTTGGCTTATTGGTTTCTCAGTAATCTTTATGGTGGGCCAATTCAGCCCGGTTCAGGACACTCTGTTTACCTGGCCGATGTTTATTCAATGGTTCTTCTCGGCGCTGGCTTTGCTGTTGCTGTGGCGCCTTTTCGTTCGAATTGGCCTTAGATACTTACGTTCCCACGGATACAATACTCGTGCTGCCGCTATTGTGGGGACTGGACCTTTGGCGCAGAAAGTGGCCAGTCGGCTGGATAGTGCCACTTGGGCTGGCTACAGGCTGGATGGGTTTTACGATGACCGACAGAAAGAGGAGTCATTAAGTTCAGACTGCCGTCGAGCTGCGGGTTACGCAGATGATGCTTGTGTCTCCGTAGGTGGCTTTGATGTGCTGGTGGAAAAAGCGGTGTCAGGTGAATTAGACAGTGTCTATATCGCGATGCCAATGCGAGCCGAAGCGCGTATCCGTGAGTTGCTGGATCGCCTGGCGAATTCCACGGCAACAGTTTATGTGGTTCCGGATTTGTTTGTGTTCGAGTTGCTTCATGCACGTAGTATTAATCTGAATGGTTTGCCGGCTTTTGGTTTGATTGGTGAGCCAATGCGAGGACTTAACGGCTGGTTAAAGCGAGGGGAAGATATTGTTGTTTCCTCACTGATCTTGCTGATGATTATGCCGCTGATGCTGGGTATCGCGGCTCTAGTAAAGTTAACGTCGCATGGCCCTGCTATTTTTAAGCAGAAGCGCTACGGGATGGACGGAAAGCCAATTGAAGTCTGGAAGTTTCGCACTATGAAGGTCATGGAAAATGGTAATAGCTTCCGTCAAGCAACCAAGGATGATGACCGTATTACCCGGGTTGGCGCATTTCTTCGCAAGACTTCATTGGATGAGTTGCCACAGTTTATCAATGTGTTGCAGGGCAGTATGTCGATTGTCGGCCCAAGACCTCACGCGATTGCTCATAATGAAGAGTTTCGTTGCCAGATTAAAAGTTACATGCGTCGCCATAAGATTAAGCCGGGTATTACTGGGTGGGCCCAGATCAATGGCTGGCGAGGTGAGACAGACACCTTGGAAAAAATGGAAAAGCGTATTGAACACGACCTTCATTACATTCATCACTGGTCTGTATGGTGGGATGTGAAAATTATTGTTCAAACGATTTTCAAGGGTTTTGTTGGAAAGAATGCTTATTAAAGTGATCTTCTCATGTCAAGCATGGGCATGAGAAGATAAGCAGTACAGTGTTATTTCTATGATCGAGAAGTGAGTTTAGTGTTTACAAGTACAAAAAGCATACTGTTTTGGCGTCTGTTGGCTCTTGTGGGGCTGGGGCTTCTGTTTTGGGCCGGGTTACGTGAAAAGCCCATACCCCAGTACACCCACGATTTTGATAAAGTAACTCA
>NZ_CBFIHX010000045.1:8263-26449 GCF_965662505.1 Pseudomaricurvus sp.
GGGTGACGGTTGCATGCTTGATGGCATTTAACTTAAATGTTTGGGTGATTACCCCAATTTTATTGATGATTCTGGGGTTTTCAATTGAGCTTGGACAGGAGATGTTCCTGCCGATGAGAACCTTCGATTGGGGTGACTTTAAAATGAATGCCATAGGTATTTTACTGGGTGTCGCCCTGACCATGCCTTTTCGCTTTTGGTCTGTCCATGCCAAAAGCTCTATCTGACCAGGTCGATGTACCTAAGTAAGCCGCTCTATCTTATTTAATTTTATTGGCGGCTTCTAACTTATCCCTCAAACGTCGCTCTGATGTTGACTCGTCCCTTGGCCTGTTGATCAATACTGATGTCACTGAGCTTCAACCCCTGAGCTTGCAAGTGATGCAGCCATTGCAGGGTGTTGTCGAAATTCACATTCTCCATCCAGACTCTCAGATTGCCGCTGTTTTCCGGTTGCAGTCGTTTGATGCTCAACTGAAAATCTTTAGCTGAGCCGTTCACCAGAGAAAGAGGGTTTCCCGAGAAAGACTGTCCCGTTTGCGGTGTTGACCGCACTGCCTGAATGGCAGGTTCCTGGGCTTTGAGCCAATACAGCAATGCTTGTTCATCCTGAAATGTCTGGCGTGCCTGCTGGTGATAGTCCATTGCAGGCAAAATAACACCATAGACAATAATAAGAAGACCGAGAAAGCTGCTCAGGAGTATCAGGGCCATACGGTCCCGTTCTGGCAATTTGTAAAATGCGGTTAACGCTTTTTGGTAGCGTGCCTTTAGTGCCTGATTATGGGCGCTGCTGGTGGTTGTGTTGTCGGTCTGGGTATCGTGCGTGGTATTCGTATTAGTGTTGTTGTCGGTGTTCATTAGATGCCTCCCCGGAACTTGATTCGGCCGCGCACGCCTTGTTTGCTGTCTTCATTGGCGGAGAGCAGTTCTGCCCGTGGACCAAGGGCTTGCTGAAGAGAGTCAAGTTGGCTGATGGTTTTGCTTTCTATATCGAGCAGGATTTCCTTACGCTGGCTGTTGTAGCGCATGGATTTTAGTCTCAGGGTGCTTTTATGCTGCTCCCAACTGGGCAAGAGCTGGCCCAGCAGGTTTAAGAAATCGTCCCCGGATTGTTGCTGGCCTCGGTCAAGGTGGGCTTTTGTTTGTGTGCGGATGTTAATGATGCGCCTATCCTGAGGGAAATACTCGCGGTAAAGTTGTTCGCTGGCCGTTTCCAGCTTTTGCGCACGGATATTAAAGTACACACCGCTGGCCAGCAGATAAACCAGGTTCAGACCGATCAGCAGCGAGGCGACCAGTGCCAGTGGCTGCCAACGAATGTTGTGGCTGGTTTTTCTGGGTGGCGAGTAGGCTCCCGTTAACAGATTGCTGCAGGTCTGAGGGGTAATCGCAATGCCTTGTTGCGAGCAGATAGGGAGCAGAGCGGTGTTGTCTCCATCATTGCCCGTGCTCAAGGTTTTTGTTGTTGGCGAGCTCAAGGCTGTTTTTGCTAACGAGCTCAAGGCTGTTTCGTGAATAACGCAGTTCTGGCTGCGTAACTCTTCCAGCAGTAGATTGATTTCTGCAGTATCAAACTCGGCGGTGCGATACAGCAAGAGAGCTTCGTCTTGTTGTTCTTTCAGTGACGAGGCAAGTTGTACGGCTTGAGCCGCCTGCAAACTTAGAACCTGCTGTTGTCGAATCAACAGGCCGCGTTCCGGATCCATCCACAGCAGAGGAGTGGATGGATTGGAGGCTTGAGTGAGAGCCATTAAAGGCTCGGCATCACTGTAGACCCCTTCCGGCGAAATACCCTGCACCTTCAGTTTGATCAACAGGTCGTCTAACAGCTCTTTCTCAATGATGCGAACGGCGATGTCTTCACCGCGAATACTCCCGGCCGCAATATGCACGTCTTCAAGGTCGCAGGCGAGCTTGTCTTCGCACAGGAAAGGCAATATCTGCGCGAGGTGCTTGTGCTGTTTTTTGGGCGCTTGTACCTGAGTGCTGAGGATGTGCAGGTTGGGCAGAAAGACATAAACTTCCTGCTCGCTGTTGTCAGTGGACAGTTCGCTCAGGTTGCAGGTCGACCATTGTGGATCTTGCTTGGTGCTTTCCGGAGAGCCTGCAGCTGACGTCTCTATTTGCTGTTCAGGATCCGTCCTTAGACACAGGCAAGTGATCTTCTCACTGGGCGTATCCGCCAGTGAGTCAGGAAGCTGTGGAAAATAAATAAACAGTGACGATGTCATAGTGCAGTGCTCATTATATTGGCTATTGTTCTTATCATGGGTTATTGCCTTGGTTTTGACCCGACTGCGACGGATTGTCAGTGGAAAACGTATCTTTTGGTCGCAGCAAGTTGCGGGACAGAGTTTTGATCAGACCGGTTTGTGGATCCCGGTGGACTACAGATTGTAAGTAAGTGGTGTGATCCTGATAGCGGGCGGCGACCGACACCAGAAAATACTGACTGTGCACATCAATCCGGGCTTCGCTCAAATCGAGCCCGGCAGTCACAGTATGTGCCATAAACGCCTGGTTGGAGGCAAACCCCTGAGGCATTTTCTCCCGTGCCTGAATGACTTGCTTGGCATTTAATTGTGGATGCAGACTGGCAAGCACTGCTTCGCTGGCGGTATTGGGGTTGATGCTTGTCGGTTCAGGCAAGGCGATAACTTCGGGCATTATCCGGACAAGCTCTTCACGTTTAAAGGTGTTCAGCGCATAGAGTTCACTGGCGTCGCTCATGGGGGCGTCGGCGCTGCGGTAATCATTTTCCAGTGATTGAAAATACACGTCTTCACTGTTGGAGTTGCGTGGCTGAGTGTCTTTATCGAGCCAGTCGAGAATGGCGTCGGCTTTGTTGGCCGGCAGGGAGAGTTGGCCGAGCATGCGTTGGAATTGTTTGACCTGTCCGGTGTCGGCTTCACCGTTGCTGGTGACCAGATTGTTGAGGTTAAAGCGGGATTCCAAATCCCGAATGCGAATGCGCATTTTCCCATTATCAGGCTCGAACTGAGAGTCCTGATACCAGTTGTCGTATTGCGAGTCACCCTGAGACAGCTCCTGATTGTTAACCCAGTCCTGATGGAGTATCTGTCTGGCCAGCGCCTCACCCCCCAACGCGTATTGATACGCCTGACTGTTCATCAGGTGATAACTGGTTTTGCGGATGTCGTAGCCCATGCGTGCGACGGCACCACTGACTAAAATGACGACCAGAGCAAACACCAGCAGCATCGAAATCAGCGCCACGCCCTGTTGGGAGGCAGGGTGTTGTTGAGAGCAGATAGACTCCACCGAGCGACCGTTCATCGCTGGGGCTCCCGATCTAACGTCAGGGTGATCAGTCGTTGAACCTGTCCCTGGGTTGGGCTGGTCAGCGTTACCTCAATGGCTTGAGGCAGCCCGATATCTGGCTCTTCAGGGGGCGGCCACTGATTGACCCAGACCTTGTTGTCGCGATGGTAATAACGGAACTGCAGGTAGTCGATGTCGGGGAGTAACGTTTGTTGGACGGGCTCACTGGCTGGGGCTCGATCCAGAGCGAACCAGAAGCTGCGTTGCAGAAAGGTCTGCTCGTCAATGGTTTGCAATCGATAGTCGACCCGCTGTAAGTCGCTGCGTACCCGATGCAGTGGGTTGCTCCAGCCACCCCGTGTCAACATCAGAGAGTCGGCTTCTCCCTTCAGTGCCGGCTCGCGATTGCCGTAGTCTTCGCGGATGCTGCGATTAACCGCTTGTTGTAAATCCTGGGTTAAGCGCATCATACCGCGCTGCCAGTAGTTGTGTTCGTAGCTCTGCTTTTCCAGTGCCTCCTGAGTGCGGGCTTCACCGCTAAGCAAGTGATATGAAGCCAGTCCCATAATGGCAAAGATACTGAGCGCGATCAGGACTTCCAGCAGGGTAAAGCCCCGCTGTCGCACGCTGTGGTATGCATCTTTGCCAGCCATGGATTGCCGCGCTTCGCTCGCAGTGAGGGTGTTGGGAGAGTGGGGTGCTCGCTGCTTCATCAGTATCGCCCCAAAAAACCGGTCAGCTTGAAACTGGTGGCGCGCTGGCTGTCGCCATCGCGAACTTCAATCACCGCTTTGCGCAAATCCTTGTTATTGGTATTGGTGATGTCCTGGCTGACAAGCCATTTTCGATTGGCGAAGGTGACTTCTTTTTCCTGCTTGCCCACGGGTGAAAACTGTTCGTTCAGGCGCAGCCGTTCCAGTTCATTTTCGGCTATCCAGCTGGCTTGGGTGCGGGTTTCCAAATAAGCTGCATGACGGACACTGCGGCCGCTTTGTTGCAATAGGGTAGAGGCGCAAATGGCAAAAATACTGAGCGCAATCAGGACTTCCAACAAAGTAAAACCTTGATGGCGGCAGGGGGTGTGTGATCGCTTCAACTGGAACTTCATCATCATCCCCTGTCACTATTCCGCGTTATGGCCGGTGCGAGTGATAGGCGAAAAGCCGTCGCTGTGCAGGGTTTGTGTACTGCGGGTATCGTCTTCCAGTTGCAAAATGATGGTGAACGCCGAAGATTCCCCGTTGGCCAGAAGTAGTAGCTCGGGCTGGAGGTTTTGCGGGCTTGTCGAGTCGCTGTCGAGACTGAATGTGCTATTGCTGAGTGCGGAAGAGCCGGAAGCCTGTTCATCTGGAGAGAGGGTGAGGGCGGCACCGGATATTTCCAAGGACAGTTCTATGGGGATGTCGTATTCATAATTCCCAAGTCCTTGTGAGCTTAGATTCTGGCTTTCGCTGTCGATGGCTTGTAGGGGATTCCACTGGTCTTCTTTGGAGTCGTATTGCAAAAAACGATAGCCGGTTTCAGTAAATAGAACCCCAAGGTTTTTTTGGGTAAAGGCGGCTTCGTCCTGAGCCAGCAACAGTCGTTGCTGCAGGCGAGTGGCTTCCTGTTGCAGTTGACGCGGACCATTACTGCCAATCGCCAGTGACGCCAGGCCTGCCATGATGCCGATGATGACCATCACCAGCATGATTTCAATCAGTGTGAAACCTTGCTGGTGAGTCTGTCTCGGGCGGAGCCTGCTCAAGCGAAACCGATTTAAGCCAGACCGATTTAATCCAGACCGATTTAAGCCAGACATAGCAACACTCAGTTGTGAATGTCCGCGTTGTCGCCTTCGCCGCCTTCTCGCTTGTCAGCGCCGAGGGAATAGAGGTCGTAAGCTCGTTCGCTGCCGGGGCTCAGGTATTGATAGTCGTTACCCCAGGGATCTTTCGGCAGGTTTTTCAGATAGCCTTCCGGGTTCCAGTTGGCGGGTTCCGGGTAACCGCTGGGTTTGTCCACCAGAGCTTCCAGCCCCTGATCGGTGGAGGGATAAGCGTGGTTGTCCAGCTTGTACAGATCCAGCGCATTACTGATGCTGTTGATGTCGCTTTGCGCTGCGGTGATGCGGGCTTCGCCGGTACGGCCGAGAATGTTCGGGGCGACCAGGGCGGCGAGTATGCCCAGGATCACCACCACCACCATGATTTCAATCAATGTAAAACCGCTCTGTAAAGCGGCGCGGGGTCTTTGTGCTTTCATCATTACCTCCGGATTAACGACTGGTATTACGGGTTGTTTTACATGTGTACTGATGGGGTTATCCCACCAGTTGGTTCAAATTCAAAATTGGCAACAGGATTGCCATCACAATCAACAAGACGGTGACGCCCATGAAGAGCAGCATGGCAGGCTCAAACAAGCCGACCAGCACCGTCACCAGGTTCTGCAATTCTCGCGCTTGATAGTCGGCGGTGCGTTCCAGCATGGTGTCCAGTTCACCGCTGGCCTCACCGCTGGAAATCATATGCAACATCATGGGGGGAAAGTAACCGCTCTCGGCCAGTGCATGGTGAAGACTGCTGCCTTCCTGAACCCGCTGTGTTGCCGCCTGCAGTTGTTGTTTCAGGTACTCATTGCCCAGTACATCGCAACTGATTTTCATGGATTCCACCAGAGGCAGTCCACTGTTGGTCAATATGCTGAGAGTGCTGGCATAACGGGCGGTATTAAAGCCGCCACTGAAACGCTTGATAAAAGGCGTGTTGAGCAGCCAGCGGTGAAACTTGAGACGGATGTGTTCTTTCTTTAACAGATGAAAGGCTCCCGCAACGGCGATGATCAGACCCAGCACCACGGTCCAGCCATAGCCGGCGATAAAATCACTCATGGCCACCAAGCCGACGGTGAGGGCGGGCAACTGTTGTCCGGAGCCGACAAACACTTTGATCACGTCCGGCACCACATACACCATCAAACCGGTCACCATGGTGATCGACAGCAGGATCAGCATGCAGGGGTAGATCATGGCCATCTGCACTTTCTGCTTGAACTGCTGACTCTCTTCGGTGTGATCGGCCAGCCGATTCATGACTTTGTCGAGATGGCCGGAGTGTTCACCGGCTGCAACGGTGGCGCGATACAAGTTGGGAAAAGCCCGAGGGAATTGCGCCAGGCTGCCCGCCAGGGTGTGACCTTCGAGAACCTTCGAACGCACGGCCAGAATAATACTCTTGATGCGCGCGTCTTCACTTTGTTGGGCAATGGCTTGCAGCACTTCTTCCAGTGGCAGTCCGGCCTGGATCAGCGTGGCCATCTGACGGGTGATCAGTGACAGTGACTTGGTGGGCAGCCCCGGTGACATCAGGGACAGGCCAAACAATTTGGGGCTGTTCTCCTGTTGAGACTTTTGTTGCCCTTCAACCAGTGTCAGAGGTGTTAACTTTTTTTCACGCAGCAGTTGTCGCGCCTGACGCATGCTGTCGGCTTCAATGACTCCGCTGCGGGAGCGCCCTTCCAGTGTCAGGGCTTTGTAATCAAAAGCTGCCATGACGTTATCCTGAACGCTTCCGGGAATGACACATTGAGAACTTAATCTTCATGAGTCACCCGCAAGACTTCTTCCACAGTCGTTTTGCCCGCCAGGATACGTGCGCGCCCATCGTCGCGAATACTCGGAGTATGCTGTCTGGCGTAGGCGATGATTTCAGCTTCTGAAGCGCGGTTGTGAATCAACGCACGTAAGTCTTCATCAATCTGAATGATCTCGTAAATGCCGGTTCGGCCGCTGTAGCCCAGCTGGTTGCAGTGGTCGCAACCGTTGGCGTGATAAAGGGTTAGCGGTTGTTTCTCATCGAAAGGCACTTGCAGTAACTCACACTCGGCCTCGTCGGCGGTGTAAGGAGTTTTGCACTCTGGACACAAGACCCGCACCAGCCTTTGCGCAATTACGCCAATCAGGCTGGACGACAACAGGAACGGCTCGATGCCCATGTCTACCAGACGGGTGACGGCACCCACTGCGGTGTTGGTGTGCAGGGTCGAGAGCACCAGGTGACCGGTTAAACTGGCCTGGATGGCAATCTCGACGGTTTCCAAATCTCGGATTTCACCCACCATCACCACATCGGGATCCTGCCGCAACATGGCGCGCAGACCGCGGGCAAAGGTCATGTCCGCCTTGACGTTCACCTGTGTCTGGCCGATGCCTTCGAGGTTGTACTCGATCGGGTCTTCCACGGTCAGAATGTTTTTGTCCGCCTGATTGATGCTGGACAGGCCGGCGTAGAGGGTGGTGGTTTTACCGGAACCGGTCGGGCCGGTGACCAGCAAAATGCCGTGGGGTTTATGCAGGAGTTCGGTCAGGCGTTTTTCGTCGTTGGGCAGCATGCCCATGCTGCTCAGTTTCAGGCGACCGGCCTGTTTGTCCAGCAATCGCAGAACTACCCGTTCCCCGTTGCTGGAGGGCATGGTGGAAACACGAATGTCCACTTCTCGCCCGCCCACGCGCAGAGAGATACGCCCATCCTGAGGAACGCGTTTTTCCGCAATATCCAGTTTGGACATGACTTTGATGCGGGAAACCAGCAGAGGGGCCAGCTCGCGCTTGGGTTGCACGACTTCACGCAGAATGCCATCAACCCGGAAACGAACCACCAGACGGTTTTCAAACGTTTCAATGTGAATGTCCGATGCGTTGAGTTTGATTGCTTCGGACAGCAGGGCATTGATCAGCCGAATAATCGGGGCATCGTCTTCCTGCTCCAACAGATCCTCGGTTTCGGGCACCGCATTGGCCAGGCTGGTGAGGTCCATATCGCCACCCAGATCTTCCACCATTTGCATGGCTTCGCTGGAGTCCCGCTCGTAGGTTTTGGTCAGCGCCAGCTGGAAATCTTCGGCCGTGACAAACGTGATTTCTACGGCACGCCCCAAATGGCGTTGGGCTTCGGCGATGATCTCGATAGGTGGCAGAGTGATGCACAGCAGTTTGGTGCCGCCATCGCCGGCCAGCAATACCTGATGCCGTTTGGCAAATCCAAATGGCAGCTTCAGCGGGCTCTGCGGTACATCGACCTCGACCGGTGCGAGCAGTTCGTCTGTAACTTCAACCGCCTCAGGCATCGCCGGAGTTCCCTGTGGTGTTCAGGTGGTTAGATGTCTGCCCGTCGGCGTTTTCTCCGGTCCCTGCGGAGGGAATGCTCGGTGTGGGAGCCGGGGCGCCGGACGGCGTCTTGTGCAGTGTTTCTGGTGCGCTGCCACCGGTAGGGGTACTGAGCGGCGGCAGTTGTGGCACTTCGCCGGGGACAAAATAGGAATCGATCTTGGAGCGGAATTCTTTTTGATCTTGCTTGATACGATCGTAACGCTCGCGGGTGACTTCGTAGCTGGCGGCGCTGTCATTCAGAATGGTCGGACGAATGAACACCATCAGATTACGTTTGACGGTTTTGGTGTTGGTGCTTTTGAACAGCCGGCCCAGGCCTGGGATGTCACCGAAAAATGGCACCTTGCTTTCTGTCTCTTCCGCTTCATCACGAATCAGTCCGCCGAGCACCAGGATTTCATTGTCATCAATCAAAACGCGGGTTTTGATTTCACGCTTGTTGGTGATGATGTCTGCTGCGCCGACATCGGCGGTTTGACTGATGTTTTCCACGCTCTGCTCAATTTCCAGCGTGACCGAGTCGTTGTTGTTAACGCGGGGTTTCACTTTTAAGGTGATGCCTACATCTTTACGCTCGATGGTTTGGAAGGGGTCGTCGTTTTCGCGGTTTTCGCTGCCGGTAATAAACGGCACGTTTGAACCCACCAGAATCTGGGCCTCTTCGTTATCCAGCGCCATGATGGTGGGGGTGGAGAGTATATTGGCGTTGGTTTCTGTGGCCAGCGCGTTAATCAGCGCCCGCATCTGACCGCCGCTGAAGTAGCCCATGGTAAAGCCGGAACCGAGTGCACCTAAGCCGGTGCTCTGGTCAATGTTGAGAACGGGACTGCGTGGGAAGGAGCGAAAGCCGAGACTGGTGTCGGTGTTGTTGGCGACCCATTCAATTCCCAGATCGTTACCCAGATCTTCATTCACTTCTACGATTAGAGCTTCTACCAGCACTTGAGCGCGGCGGCGATCCAGTTTGGCGATTACGCCTTTCATGGTGTTGAGCATGGCCGGTGGTGCGGTGATCACCAGGGCGTTGACGGACTCATTGGCCTGGATACCAATCTCGGTATCGACGGCGACTTTGTCTTTTTGGTTCTTTTTCAGGCTGCCGGAAATGCTTTCCAGAATCGGCACCAGATCGGCGGCGTTGCTGTAGTTGAGGTAAAACACTTGTGTATTACCGTCACCGGACAGCGGCTGATCCAGGCGATGCACCAGCTTGCGAATCTGGCTGCGGGTGGCCAGATCTCCGGTCAGCAGCAGACTGTTGGAGCGCTCATCGACGGCGAGCATGATCGACAAATTCTCTGCGCCCTTGGCCTGCTGCTGAGGCAGCAGCTTGTTGATCACTTCGGCGACATCTTTGGCGCTGGCGAACTGCATGGGGATGAGTTCAATATCGACCGTGCTGCCAGTATCAAGATTGCTGACAATGTCGATCACCTTCTGAATGTTGTTGGCGCGATCCGCAATGATCAGGGCATTGGTGGCAGGATAGGCGGCAAGGTGGCCCACCTGCGGCACCAGTGGGCGCAATAAGTTGACCAGTTGCGTGGCGGAAATATTTTTAATCTTAACAATTTGCACCACCACGTCTTCGGAGGTTTTCTGATCGCCGCTGCCAGTTACGGGGACAGAAGACTGTTTAGCCAGCGCGTCGGGAATCACCTTGATCGACGTGGCGCCTTCGATGACCGCAAATCCATACACTTGCAGCGTGGATAAAAAGACTTCGTAAGCTTCGCCCCGGGTCATGGGTTCCCCGGAGATGACGGTAACCTTGCCCTTCACGTTGGGGTGGACGATGATGCTTTTGCCAGTGACTTCCTGCGCCCACTGGATCAAGTCGCGAATGTCAGCATTGTCCAGTGCCAGGGTGATTCGGCCCTGAGGCGCCTGAGTCTGTGCTTGCACGGGTGTGGAGGGCAGCAGTGTGCCTGCGGAAAACAGAGCGGTGATCAGTGTCAGTGTCGTGAGTGTTTTACCCAAGCGTAGGCCATTGCGGCTTTTTATCATATGGCGACAAATTAACGTGTTCCGACAAATTAACCTGTTCCGACAAATTAGAGTTCTACAGTTTCCCATGGTCTCAGCCTGATTGCGTAACTGGTGCCAAGTGACCAGTCTTTTAGTGTTATCGTTCTGATGTTGTGTTTGCCGTCCGACGTTTACCCGATAAACATTACGGTATTCCGTAGCGCGAAAGGTGTTGTCGAAAGGCTTTTCCCAATCGTTTTATAACGCGTTCAGTGGCGTTAAAAGAGCCTCTAGAGTAGGCGCTGAATATTACAAGTCGCGTGCTTCCCTCAACTGCTTTAGGCGTTCTTTCAATGATGCTGTCCGCTGCTCTTGTGATGGTTGTTGTTGGGACAGTGCCTGTGTGTTCTCGGGGGCAGGGAGATGTGTGGGGTTATTGCGGGTGGCGACGCGGTTGGAGCCGGCGCGGGTTTGAGGCTTTGGGAAGCTCAGGGTTTCCAGCATGCCATTACGGCTGAGAATAACTTGTTCTGTGCCAACGCTGCTGATGGTTGCGCCGCCGGGAAGTTCATCATCCACACCATAGTATTTGGCGCTCTTTCCCTTCTCGGCGATCAGGGCGCGGCCTTCTTCTGCGATGGTGCTGCCAATGACGCCATGCAATTCCAAACTCAGTCGGGTTTCCGGAACATTTTCCTGCTGGGTGATCTGCGGCTGAGTGCCAGATGTTTTGCCTGAGCCAAACCAGTGACCGGCAACCAGAGTGTCTATGGAGGCTGTTTGTGAACGGGAGGACGCAGAAAGGCGTGACTCATCGGTTGACGACAAGACAGGTTCCGAGCGAGCAGTAGCGACATCCTGATAGAGCCCGTTGCCCAAATGAGCAGTGCAGGCAATCGCGAGAAGTGCGACAGCTCCAGCGGCTAGCTTTGGCTTGTTTGCCAATAAACTGTGTTTGTCGGCCAAGAGGCGGCTCCATGTGTCCGGCTGCATGATCGAAAATTACCCCTAATGATTCTTTATTATTGTCTATCCCCTGCAGAATCTATTTTGCCCATGTTTATAGGCGGTTGCTACCGTTCATTCTGATGAGTTTTGACTTGTTATGATCTGAGACTTTAGTAAAACGCAATAAGCTAGAGCCAAAGGCTATTAAAAAGGAAGCCGGGGAATAGGCTCAATGTTGAATGACGCGCAAGCGGTATCAGGCAATCAATCCGTCCCACAGCAGCTTGAGGCCAATAACCATTAAGAAGAAATAGCACAGGCGGTAGATGATGGTTTCGTCCAGACGCTGCAGGCAGTAATAGCCCAGACGCACGCCCACCGGGGCCAGAGGCACCAGCACCAGAGAGGTCATCAGGTTGGAGTGATCGAACTGGCCCAGCCAGGCATAGGGGATAACTTTGACAAGATTCACCACCATGAAAAACATGGCAAAGGTGCCCATCAACATTTTCTTTTCCAGCTGCTGAGGCAGCATATAAATACTGATGGGTGGGCCGCCGGCGTGGATGCCAAAGCTGGTGAAGCCGGCAATAGAACCCCAGAATGTGCCGCGGGTCACACTCGGTGGTCGCTTGGTGTTGCTCTTTCTCTTTAGTTTAATCCAATAGTCGAGGCAAAAAGCGACAGAGATCAGGCCAATCATAATGCGAATGGCATCTTCAGAGAGGTAGCGGAAGGTAAACGCGCCCACGACGATCCCCGCAATGGCACCCGGCAGAGTGTACTTAAGATTGATTTTGCTCCACTGGCCGCGAAAGCTCCAGATGGCGACAAAATCCATAGCCACCAAAATGGGCAGTAATATAGCGGCAGCGGTCACGGGTGACACGGACAGCGACATCAGGGGGACTGAGACAATGGCGATCCCACCGCCAAGTCCGCCTTTGGCCATGCCGTACAGGAGAATGGCGGGGATCGCACAGAGGTAAAAGAAGGGATCCGTGATCATCGTGGCGGCCAGAAGCGCGTCATCTCTCCCTTACATTTTTTCCATGGTCTCGATGCCGAGCAGATCCAGTCCGGTTTTCAGGGTCTGCGCGGCGACTCTGGCAATGCCGAGACGGCTGTTGCGGGTGGCCGTGTCCACGTCGTCCTTCAGGATCGGGCAGGCTTCATAAAAACGCATAAACAGACTCGCCACATCATACAGGTAGTTACACAGCACGTGGGGGTAAGCTTCCCGGGTGACCTGATCCAGAACTTCGGGGAATTGCAGCAGTTTGAGGGCCAGCGCTTTTTCCTGCTCGGTACCAATGTTGATTTCAGCTTTCAAGTCGTCAGCGCTAACGCCCGCCTTGCGGAAAATGCTCTGAATGCGGGTGTAGGCGTATTGCAGGTAGGGTGCCGTGTTACCCTCGAAGCTGAGCATGGAATCCCAGTTGAAGATGTAATCGTTGGTGCGGGTTTTCGACAGGTCGGCGTATTTGACGGCGCCAATGCCCACCTTCTGAGCCACTTCGACTTTTTCTTCTTCGCTTAAGCCCGGGTCTTTTTCGGCGATCAGAGCGGCGGCGCGTTCCACCGCTTCATCCAGCAGGTCGGCCAGCTTGACGGTGCCGCCGCTGCGAGTTTTGAAGGGTTTGCCGTCGGAGCCCATCATGGTGCCAAAGGCGTGGTGTTCGAGACTTACCGCTTCGGGGACAAATTTCGCTTTGCGGGCGAGGGTGAACACCTGATTCATGTGCAGTGACTGGCGAGCATCGATAAAGTAGAGAACCCGATCCGCCTTGAGAATTTGGGTGCGGTAGCGCAGCGCGGCCAGATCGGATGTGGCGTACAAATAGCCTCCGCCCTGTTTCTGGATGATCACTGGACTTGGATTGCCTTCTTTGTCTGCCAATTCCTGCAAAAAGACCACTTGAGCGCCTTGATCTTCTACCGCAAGCCCCTGCTTTTGCAATTCGGCGACGACCTTGGGCAGATCATCGTTGTAGGCACTTTCACCGCGCACGTCATTTTCCGTGAGCGTGACGTTCAGTTGCTGGTAAATCTCTTCGCTGTGATGAAGGGAGACTTTCTTGAACTTTTCCCACAGTCCCAGCACTTTTTCATCGCCGGATTGCAGTTTCACAACATAGTCGCGGGCGCGTTTGGCGAAAGCTTCGTCTTCATCAAAGTGCTTTTTGGATTGCTGGTAGAAGCCTTCCAGGTCTTTCAGGGCAAATTCGGCTGCTTCGCCGTCTTCCAGTTGGTCTTCCAGTTCCGCAATCAGCATGCCGAACTGAGTGCCCCAGTCACCCACGTGGTTTTGACGAATCACATGTTGGCCCTGAAACTCCAGTGCGCGTACCAGTGCGTCGCCAATGATGCTGGAGCGCAGGTGCCCCACGTGCATTTCTTTTGCCAGGTTGGGTGAGGAGTAGTCCACCACCACGGTTTGCGGCTCGGCGACCTTCTCCTGACCCAGTTGAGGGTCGTTGAGCAGGGTTGCGGTCTGCTGAGCCAGCCACTGATCGGCCAGGTGAATATTGATAAAGCCTGGGCCGGCGATTTCGGTCTTGTCGGCGATGCCATCCAGGTCGAGGTTGTCGAGAATCTGCTGAGCCAGTTCACGCGGGTTGGTTTTCATGGCTTTGGCTGCCGCCATGGCGCCATTGGCCTGATAGTCACCAAACCCGGCTTTTTTGGAGGGGGCGAGGTGGGCGCTGTAGTCGGCGGGAATGCCGGCAGCCTGCATGGCCTGTTGGACTTTGTCGTTCAGCAGTTCGCGAATATTCATAGGGACTCGATAGGGGCTTCTTAATAATGAGGGCCGAGAAAGCGCTTCTCAAACCGGGCAGATCAAATATGGGGCGCGATTTTATCGTGTTGAGCGGTCAATTAGTAGGTTGAGGGCGCGCTTATTCGTTGATCGGGGCGGGGTTGGTCGATGTGGGATCAGGAATCGTTGCGCTGAAGGCGACTAGCTTCCCCAAAAAGCGGCGATGATTGGGCTTTTCAGGCGTTTTTTCAGTGTGCACAGGCCCACATCGTAATGTCCCAGTTCATTGAGTTGAGGCAGAATTTCAACCCGATCCGCCAGTGGGCTGTTTTCCAATACAATCTGAGGCACGACCCCGATACCAAACCCCAGGCTCACCATGCTGACCAGAGCCTCGTGTCCCGCCACCTGAGCATAGATGCGCGGCGTCACCTTGATACGCTTAAACCAGCCGTCAATACGCTCGCGGGCTATGCCTTCCTCAGACAGAATCATGGGGGTGTTGGCCCATTCATCTGGGCTGGTTGGCGCGATAATGGGTAAGTTATCGCTTGCTTCTTTGGGGGCAATAAAGACCAAAGGAGAGACGGCCACGCGCCGGAACGCCAGATTGTCGGGCAGCTTATCCGGTCGGGCGGCAATGGCGATGTCTTCCTGCCCATTGAGTACCCGGCTGATGGCGGGAGCCGGATCGCCGGTATGCAGTTTGAGTTCAATGCGGGGATGGCGCTGACGGAAGTCGCTGAGGATGTCGTAAAGGAAACTGTAGCTGGCGGTGACGGAGCAATAAATACTGATTTCGCCTTTCAGGTCACGGCTTTCTTGCATGAGCGAGTCGCGAAAGGCGTCCCACTGTTGCAGAGTGTCTCGGGCGTAGGTCTGGAGCAGCTTGCCTTCTTGTGTCAGCGCCACTCGTCGATTGTCCCGCTCAAACAGCGTTACGCCTAAATTCTCTTCAAGTTGCTTGATGCCACGGCTGAGTGCGGAAGGGCTGATGTGCAGCTCCTCGCTGGTGCGACCGAAATGCAGGGTTTCTGACAGGTTCAGAAACAAAGTCAGTGAGCGGGTGTCCATAAGCAAGTGTCCATAAAGGCGATCTGCTGTTGATTAGTGTTGCGGTAATGTAAACGTAGTATTGCAAATATATCATTTTACGCAACAACGGTGATCCCTTACACTGCGCGACCATTGAATCATGGTTTAGATGCGTCAATTGACGGAATCATCGTCTAGGCTTGTGATTCGCCGTTTGAGGTTCCTGTCTAAGGTTCCGGTTAAGATTTCAATGATTTTCAGGAGTTGCCGTTCGCTTTGGCGCGGGCAGCTTCAGTATTTGAATTTCTGTCTTCTATATTATCTGCTGTATAAAGAGGTGAATGATGAAAGTTTATTACGATAAGGACTGCGAACTGTCCATTATCCAGGGCAAGAAAGTTGCTGTTATTGGTTACGGTTCACAGGGTCACGCTCACGCTTGTAACCTGAAAGACTCTGGCGTAGACGTTACTGTGGGGCTGCGTAAAGGTTCTTCTTCTGTAGCGAAAGCCGAAGCTCACGGCCTGAAAGTTGCCGATGTGCCTACTGCTGTTGCTGCTGCTGACGTTGTTATGATCCTGACTCCGGACGAGTTCCAGAGCAAGCTGTACAACGAAGAGATCGAGCCGAACATCAAGCAGGGCGCTACCTTGGCTTTCGCTCACGGTTTTGCGATTCACTACAATCAGGTTGTGCCTCGCGCCGATCTGGACGTGATCATGATTGCTCCCAAAGCACCTGGCCACACCGTTCGTAACGAATTCGTTAACGGCGGTGGTATTCCCGATCTGATCGCTATCTTCCAGGACGCTTCCGGTTCTGCCAAAGAAGTGGCTCTGTCTTACGCTTCTGGTGTGGGCGGTGGTCGTTCCGGTATCATCGAGACTACCTTTAAAGACGAAACCGAAACTGACCTGTTTGGTGAGCAAGCAGTTCTGTGTGGTGGTTGTGTTGAGCTGGTTAAGGCCGGTTTCGAAACCCTGACTGAAGCGGGTTACGCGCCAGAAATGGCTTACTTCGAGTGTCTGCACGAGCTGAAGCTGATCGTTGACCTGATGTACGAGGGCGGTATCGCCAACATGAACTACTCCATCTCCAACAATGCGGAGTACGGTGAGTACGTGACTGGCCCTGAAGTTATCAACGAAGAGTCTCGTTGGGCGATGCGCAACGCTCTGAAACGCATTCAGGACGGTGAATACGCCAAAATGTTCATCACTGAAGGACAAACCAACTATCCTTCAATGACTGCAAATCGTCGTAACAACGCTGCTCACCCAATCGAGCAAGTGGGCGCACAGCTGCGTTCCATGATGCCATGGATTGAAGCGAACAAGATCATCGATAAGAGCAAGAACTAATTTCAGGCTTTTGATGTGATTGTGAAAACGCGGCTACGGCCGCGTTTTTGCGTTTTTGGGGGTGATGCTGATGCTTCACAATCCTTTCTACGGAGAGAAGGAACCAGTATCATGGCCATCTTCCACTTCTGGCGAATGATAAGGCACCAATGAACGATCAAACCCCACATGACGATGACGCGTCAGGCGACTCTCAGGGCAAGCGCGAGCAGGGTATTCTCGACGACATCATGTTGCCGATCGATGAGCACATCGAAGAAGTTCATGAGAACGGTAAGAAGGTGCGCCGGCGCGGCATTTATCTCCTGCCAAACCTGTTTACCACCGCAGCCCTGTTTAGTGGCTTCTACTCCATCATGGCAGCCATTCAAGGCAATTTTGAGTTTGCGGCTTTGGCCATTCTGGCGGCGATGATCTTTGATGGTCTTGATGGGCGGGTTGCCCGTATGACCAATACCACCAGTGAGTTTGGCGTCCAGTACGACAGCCTGTCGGATATGGTGTCCTTCGGTGTGGCGCCGGCGTTGGTGATGTACCTGTGGGCTCTGGTAGATCTTGGGAAGTTTGGTGTTGGCCTCGCCTTTGTTTACGTGGCTGGTGCGGCGCTGAGGTTGGCGCGCTTCAACACCCAGGTGGGCGAGGTTGATAAGCGCTACTTTATTGGATTGGCGAGTCCAGCCGCCGCCGCCGTGGTGGCGGGCATCGTTTGGGCGGGTTTCAATGTCAGTATGGCGGGGAGGCCTTCCATTATTGCGGGTGTTCTCACTGCGCTGATGGGGTTGCTGATGGTGTCCAATGTCAAATACAGCAGCTTTAAAGAGTTGGACTTTCGCGGTCGTGTGCCGTTTGTCATGATTTTAGCGGTGGTGCTGATCTTTGGTGTTGTTGCTATTGATCCGCCTCGCATACTGCTGGCAATGTTTGGCTTGTACGCGGTCTCAGGTTTGGCTATGTGGGTTTGGGGGCTGAGAAAGAAAGGGGCGAGTCCTCAGTAGGGTTGTGTCTAAGCATGAAATTCCAGGGGCGCATTGCGCCCCTTTTTGTTTTTGGCGCTTGTCCTTTTTGCTTGTTGTGCCTGCCTTGATCTTTGTTGTCCCTTGTCTATAGTTAACTTTGCCCGCAAAGAAATCTGATTGCGGACCTCTCTGGTTTGACTCGTACTGTTTTTTCTCGAAAACATTCAGAATCCAGTTGACCACATGGTAGTGGATGGGCATAATGCGCCTCCCTTGATCGCTGAGGGCCTGAATGCACTGAAAATCAATAGGTTACAGTGTTTTCTTAAGGTTTAATCAAGTTTGAAATTAAAGTTTAATTTTTCACTTGCCAAGCGATAAAGACTCCGTATAATGCGCCGCTCTCAACGACGAGCAGCGAGTTGGTCGGAGAGGTTGAGCGAAGTGGTAAAGCTCTTGTTTAAGGGTTCACTTCAGCAAGTTTTTAAGTGTGCAGGTTTTGATGGCTAAGCTGTTAAAACTAAACAAAAAAAGAACTTGCCAAGCTTAACGGATTGCGTATAATGCGCCTCCTGCTTCGGGAGACTGAAGCAAAGACAGCAGAAGCCGAGCGCTCTGTTAGTTGTTTAAAAAGTTAATCAAGCAATGCGTGTGGGCGCTTGCGGAATGGTAATGCGACAAAAGATTATCATTTGCAAGTGACTCATTAATTCATTATGTGAA
>NZ_CBFIHX010000046.1:0-26260 GCF_965662505.1 Pseudomaricurvus sp.
TGCTGCGATGCGGGATAAGCTGCTTAAAGACGACTATCCGGCTTTTACCCGCACCTTTGAGACCAGTAAGGGTAAGGTGACCAGGGTCTATGTAGGCCCCAAGATCAGCAGGGATAAGGCCTCTGGCTTGAAGAAAACACTGGATAAATCGCTCAAGATCAACTCGCTGGTGGTGAGTTTCTCTCCCTGACGGCACCGAAATTAATCTGTAATAGGTCTAGGTGATAAGGCCCTGCCTTTGTTAGAATGCCGTCCTTAAATGCACAACCCCGGCAGTTACCTATGAATTGGGCCGATTGGACAATCATTGCGATACTCGTTATTTCCAGCCTGATTGGCTTGAAGCGGGGATTGGTGAAGGAAGCCCTGTCTCTGGTTTGCTGGGCTGCAGCCTTTATCGTGGCAATGACCTTTCATAAATCACTGGCGACATTGCTGGTGGACTCTGTTTCTACCCCATCTCTCCGTCAAATCATCGCTTTTGCCGCTTTGTTTGTGGCGACATTGATAGTCGGTGCTCTGGTAAACTACCTGATTGGTGAGTTGGTAAAGATGACCGGATTGTCAGGAACGGATCGTTTATTAGGGATGGTGTTTGGTCTTGCCCGGGGCGCAGTGGTTGTGTTGGTCGTGTTGATGTTTTTGCCCTCTATGGTGCCTGTTAATCAGGATCCGTGGTGGCAGCAATCGGTGGTAATCCCCCATTTTTTGACGATGGAAGACTGGGCCCGACAGGCAGGAAGCTTGATTTCGACCAAGTTACTCTCTCTATTTCAATCTTAATCGGTAAACCTGTTTGTAAGGTGAGGAAACTCAAGTATGTGCGGCATTGTCGGTGTTGTTGGTAAAAGTGATGTCAACGTTCAGTTGTATGATGCCCTGACGATGCTTCAGCATCGCGGGCAGGATGCGGCGGGTATTTTGACATGCCACGAAGGCAGATTTACCCAACAGAAAGCCAATGGCCTGGTGCGGGATGTGTTTCGCACACGTCACATGCAGCGCTTGATTGGCCATTCAGGTATTGGGCATGCGCGCTACCCGACCGCCGGAAACTCTGGTCCCGCGTTGGCACAGCCTTTTTATGTGAATTCACCTTACGGTATTGCATTGGCACATAACGGCAACCTCACCAACGCGGCTGAAGTGAGTGAAGACCTTTACCGAACCGACCTTCGTCATGTAAATACTGACTCTGACTCAGAAGTTCTGTTGAACGTCTTTGCGCAAGAGCTGTTGAAAAGAAATAAGCTGCAACCTGTGGCAGAGGATATTTTTGCCGCGGTTGAGGGTATGCAAAAGCGTATTCGCGGTGGCTATGCCTGTGTGGCATTAATCGCAAATTATGGTTTGGTGGCTTTTCGTGATCCCCACGGTATTCGCCCATTGGTCTTCGGCAAGCGCGAAACCAAGAAAGGCACCGAATACATGGTGGCTTCCGAAAGTGTTGCACTGGATGTGCTGGGCTACACGCTGATTCGTGATGTTAAGCCCGGTGAAGCGGTCTTTATCACTGGCGAGGGCGAAGTACATACCCAGCAGTGCTGTGAAGAGGTGTCACTGAGTCCCTGTATCTTTGAACACGTCTATTTTGCCCGTCCGGACTCCATCATGGATGGCGTTTCCGTGTACAAGTCCCGTTTACGTCAGGGTGAGCGACTGGCCGAAAAGATTCTGCAAGAACGCCCAAATCACGATATCGATGTGGTGATTCCTATTCCTGACAGCAGCCGTGTTGCGGGCCAGGCTCTGGCCCATGTGCTGGGGGTTAAATTCCGTGAAGGTCTGGTAAAAAACCGTTACATCGGTCGAACTTTCATCATGCCAGGCCAGAAAGAACGCCGTAAATCAGTTCGTCAGAAGTTGAACCCGATCCGCTTGGAATTTGAAGGCAAAAACGTCATGCTGGTGGACGATTCCATCGTGCGTGGTACCACTTGTCAGCAGATTATCCAGATGGCAAGAGAGGCCGGTGCAGCGAAGGTGTATTTCGCATCCGCAGCGCCTGCGGTGAAGTACCCGAATGTCTATGGTATCGACATGCCCAGCGCGAAAGAGTTGATCGCTCACGGCCGCACAGATGAAGAAGTGTGTAAAGAAATTGGTGCAGATTGGTTGATTTATCAAAATCTGGATGATTTGATTGCTGCTTCGCAGGAAGGTAATGAAGACATTCGTGAATTTGACTGCTCGGTCTTTACCGGTGAATACGTCACGGGTGATGTGGATCAGGGCTATCTGGATCGCCTGGACGCCGCCCGTAATGACAAGTCAAAATCAAAAAGTGATAAAGGGTCAGGCCAGGAAAGTGGCGTGATCGGAATACACAACGATGAAGCCGAGGCCAGTTAGTGGTCCATCGTTAGTGTTAAGTATTGAGTGAATGCGGCAGCCGAGGGCTGCCGTTTTTGTTTGCTTTATTCAATCGTGCTCGACTAACCACCGATACCGGGCGATTGAATTAAACAGAAGAGAGCATGGTAATGACAGACTTTGATGATCCTTATCTCGATGCGGGTATCGATACGCTGGCTGTTCGCTACGGTCAAACACGCACACCGGAAGGTGAGCACAGCGAACCCATCTTTACCACATCCAGTTACGTGTTTGAGTCGGCGGCCGCGGCCGCGGCACGTTTCAGTGGCGAAGATCCGGGTAACGTGTACTCGCGGTATACGAACCCCACTGTACGTATGTTTCAGGACCGTATCGCGGCTCTGGAGGGTGGTGAAGCGGCGGTAGCAACGGCCTCAGGTATGGCGGCCATCCTCAGTACTTGTATGGCGCTACTGGAGGCCGGTGATCACGTCGTGTGTTCTCGCAGTGTGTTTGGCACTACGACAGCAATGTTTAACCGCTACTTCAAAAAGTTTGGCGTTGACGTGACGTTTGTGACCGCGACGGATCTGGACGAGTGGGAAGACTCTATTACGGCAAAAACCCGTCTGTTGTTCTTGGAAACTCCCTCGAACCCTCTGTGCGACGTAGTTGATATCAAGGCCTTGTCCGCCATTGCCAAACGCCATGACAGCTTGCTGGTGGTGGATAACTGTTTCTGCACGCCGGCATTACAGAAGCCGCTCGAACTGGGTGCGGATATTGTTGTGCACTCGGCGACCAAATATCTGGACGGGCAGGGGCGCTGTGTAGGTGGTGTCGTTGTGGGTCCCAAGGAATATATGGATGACCTGGTGATATTCCTGCGCACCTGTGGTCCCAGCATGAGCCCATTCAACGCCTGGGTGTTCCTCAAGGGACTGGAAACACTGCGCTTGCGCATGGATGCCCACTCGGCAAATGCCCTGGAGTTGGCTGAATGGCTGGATGCGCAGCCAGAGATCGACAAGGTTTACTACGCAGGTCTGAAGGACCATCCCGGACACGATCTGGCGGCTCAGCAACAGCGTGGCTTTGGTGGCGTTTTGTCGTTTCAGGTTAAAGGTGACAAAGCGGCAGCCTGGCGCTTTATCGATGCCACTAAGATTATGTCTGTGACAGCCAACCTGGGGGACGCCAAGACCACGATTGTACATCCGGATACCACCACCCATGGCCGTTTGTCGGATGAAGAGAAAGCCCAGGCGGGCATTGCTCAGAACCTGATCCGGGTTTCAGTGGGACTGGAAGATGTAAAGGATTTGAAAGCCGATTTACAGCGCGGCATTAACGCCTTATAGGCTGGATACCTTACAAAGACGATTTATGGATAAATTGATAAAAGCGCTGATCAGCGATATTGGACAGGTTCTGCTGGGTAAAGAAGAGCAGGTTAAGATGGCGTTAACCTGCCTGTTTGCCCGGGGGCACTTGTTGCTGGAAGATTTGCCGGGCATGGGCAAAACGACACTGGCACACGCACTGGCCAATGTCCTGGGACTCGAGTACAACCGAGTGCAGTTCACCAGTGATCTGTTGCCCTCGGATATACTGGGCGTGTCGGTGTTTGATCGCAACGCCAATAACTTTACCTTCCATCCGGGGCCGGTTTTCACACAAATTCTGCTGGCCGATGAAATCAATCGGACCACGCCGAAGACTCAAAGTGCCTTGCTGGAAGCGATGGCCGAATATCAGGTAACCGTCGAGGGGGAAACCCGTCCGCTGCCGGAACCCTTCTTTGTGATCGCGACTCAGAATCCCTCCAGTCAGTCTGGTACCTTCCCGTTGCCGGAATCTCAGCTGGATCGTTTTTTGATGCGGATTGAGTTGGGTTACCCGAATCCTGACGCTGAAATGGCGATTTATAAGGGGATTGATCCAGCCGGCCGAATGGCCAGCCTGAAGCCCCGACTGAGTCTGTCACAGCTCACCGCCATTCAGGCAAAAGTGGATGAAGTTCAGGCCAGTGATGCCTTGTTAGCTTACCTACAACGCTTAGTCAGCTTTACTCGTACGTCACCGGACTTTGCCTATGGATTGTCAACACGCGGAGCTCTGGCGCTTCTACGTTGTGCAAAAACCTGGGCGATGATTCATGGTCGCGGTCATGTACTGCCGGAAGATATTCAACAGGTGATGCCTGCCGTGGCCGCGCACCGCCTGCGAGATGCCGCAGATTATGGCGACCAAAGCGGTTATGCTTTGGTCGACAAGGTTCTGGGTAATGTGGATGTTCTGGGCTAGCATTCACTGCCTGGCCCCTGTCTTTAAGCCCAGGGGGTGGGCAATTTACCTGAAAAGTGCAGTGAGTTAAGCTGCGGAATCACCACCTTATCCTGTTGTTGAACCGAGCGAACGGTACACAGGCCGCGTTTGATAAATTCTTGTGCCGCGGTATCGGTCAAAAGTGTTTCGGCGCAGGGTTTCAGGTAGGTTTCATTAGCATCCTGATAATGGTGCAACGCCAGATCCTCAATGCTTCTGGCTTGAAGAGTTTCGATGTCCGAGCCGCCCTCCAAAAAGTGCTGACATAACAGCAAGGTCACCAGATAGCCGCTGTTACCCCAGAGGTAGTAGCGATGGCTGTTGTCTTCTCCCAGCTCTTCGAAGTCAAAACAATCGGTGGTGGAGGTGCTTTTACCGTAGGGTAAACGCAACATAAATCGAGGGCTGGCAGCCACGACGTGCTGGCTTCCTGAATAGTCCTGAACAGCTTCCCAGCCGCTGATAAAATCATCAGCCAGGGAGTATTGCCACTCACGAGGATCGGCGGGCCCTGCCAAGCTTGGGAAACCAGCCAGAGCGCTGCTGGCGCCAGAGATAAAACTGCTGCCTGTCGACTCGGCAATGGTGCCCATGTCGACAATCAACCCTAAATCTTCTTCTGATTCACCTAGATAGAAATCCCCCAGTACCAGGTTGTAGGGTGATTCGCCTTCAGCGGATTGCGAAGACACCAGGCGGTGGAATATCTGTGCCTGTTCCAGATCGTCATCGGCCTGTTGCAGATCTGCCAGCAGCTCTTCTTTGGTGATGTCGATCAGATGAATTTGAATACTGCTATCCAGATCCAGACGTTTGATCAGCATCTGTACGCTGCGCCAAGAGGCTTCCAACTCCTGAAATGCGCTGTGGTGCATGATGCTACGCATGGTTTGGCTGGTGGCCTGAGTGACTGCGTCGAGAAGGTCGGCCTGGCGAGGATCCTCCGGTTGCTGAAGGTAGGGCGCCACAATGCTGTTAATCAGGCGATTGACTTCTGAGTCGGCCATTCGCTGTGTTTCAGAGGCGTTGTGCGAAATATTACTGAGGATCGACTCAAGAATGGATTCACTGGACTGAGCTTTCACGGCAGAGGCATCGGCGCTGACCGACTGCTGATCCTGCTGTAGCCAGTGTTGAATTTCGTTAGCGGCCTGCTCAAATTGCTCCGGGTTCAAAAGTTTCTTGTTGAGCTCAATAAACTTTTGAAACATGGGCACACGACTGTACAGGTAGTCCGGGTGCAGATCGTCAAACTCCATAAATGAAATGGGGGCGTCACAAATTGGCAATTGCAGGCGAATGTTGAAACGTGAGAAAGCCAGTTCAAAGTTATCTTTATTTACGACATAACTTGGGCGGTTGAGGATGTCTTCCGGCGTGAATTCGCCCCGGCTTTTGCGGCCACTAAAATCCCCAAGAATGGCAACTTTCAGGCGTCGGCCGTTGTCAGTAAAAACGGGTTTGGGGGATGACTCTTCAGATGATGCATGAAAAACCGTACTGCCGGTGTTGATACTGGTTCTGGACATGGGGTTACCTTGAATTAGTCAGCCGGTATCAAAGGATACCGGCCTTGGATTTTATTGAACGAAGAAAGGCTGCGGCTGACAGATCAGGCGTCGGCTTCTTCGGTTTCTGAAGCTTCGGCAGTGACAGAGTCAGCCACGCTGTGTGTGGTGGTCAGCTCGTAGGTGAAATCACCTTCTTCATCGACGCCCACGTAGATATGAGTGATGATTTCGTCGTTAGCCAATTTTTCAAGACACTCACCGGCCAGCGAAGGCAACAGAGTACGATTCAGAATGGTTTCGATGTTACGGGCTCCGGTATCGGACTCCTGACAGCGGGCTACGATGTGCAGTAAGACGTCTTCATCGTATGAGAAATCAGCAGCGTAGTGACTGCGAACGCGTTTCTCGATCTTGCTCATGTTGATGGCGGCAATCTTCATCAGATCTTCGTCATCCAGTGGGTAGTAAGAAATGACATTGGTTCTGCCGAGAAACGCCGGTTTGAAGTGTTGCAGCAGGTAAGGGCGGATATTGTCCAGCAGTACGTCCGGTTCGGGTTTTTCCTCTACTTGTTCCATGATCGCGCGGATGGCATCTTCGCCAGCATTAGAGGTCATGATGATGACGGTGTTCTTGAAGTCAATGTCGCGACCCTCGCCGTCTTTAATCGTGCCCTTGTCGAACAGATTGTAGAAAATATCCTGAACACCGGGGTGGGCCTTCTCCATTTCGTCTAACAAGATCACGGAGTAGGGCTTGCGGCGAGCGGCTTCGGTTAACACCCCGCCTTCACCATAACCTACGTAGCCCGGAGGAGAACCTAACAGCATGGATACTTTGTGCTCTTCCTTGAATTCGGACATGTTAATCGTGGTGATGTTTTGCTCACCGCCAAAGAGCTGATCGGCCAGAGCCAGAGCGGTTTCGGTTTTACCGACGCCGCTGGTTCCACAGAACAGAAATACGCCTACGGGTTTGCGTGGATCCGTCAGACCGGCACGCGAAGTCCGGATTGCCTGGGCAACAGCCTCCAGTGCGTGTGGCTGGCCGATAACCCGGTTGCCGAGATTACTGGCGATATTTTGTACCGCAGTGATTTCATTGCTGACCATTTTCCCGACGGGGATACCAGTCCAATTAGCGATCACTTCTGCAATCGCTTGTTCATCCACGTAGGGCTGCATCAGTGGAGTTTCGCCCTGAATCAGGTTGAGCTGTTCGGTCAGGGTCTTGAGTGACTGCTTGAGAGCTTCAGGGGATTGCTGTTCATCGGCCTGTTCAGCAGCTGTATCATCGTTACCGCTGTTCTGCATAAATTGCTGATCGATTTTCTCCCGCACTTCACGGATCTGAGTGATCAGATCGCTCTCCTGCTGAAATTGCTCTTTCAGAACTGCCAGAGTGTCTTGTGCGCTGACCAGCTCCTGTTCAAGCGCTTCAAGGCGTTCCTGATGGCCGTCAGTGGCGGCATGCTCACGTTGAAGTGAGTTTTTAGTGGTCTCGGCTCTCTGGATTCGACGCTCGCAATCTTCAATAGCGCCTGGCGTTGAGGATTGGCTGAGTGATACGCGAGCACAGGCAGTGTCTAACAGACTGACTGATTTATCGGGCAGTTGGCGACCGGGAATATATCGATGAGACAGACACACGGAGGCAATGATGGCCTCATCCAGAATGCGTACTTTATGGTGTTCCTGCAGAGAAACAGAAATGCCACGCATCATGTCGATGGCTTTCTCTTCATCCGGCTCTTCGACCTTGACGACCTGGAAGCGACGAGTGAGGGCAGGATCGCGCTCAAAGTATTTTTTGTATTCTGCCCATGTAGTGGCTGCGATAGTTCTCAGCTCACCTCGTGCCAGGGCTGGCTTCAACAGGTTCGCTGCATCCCCTTGACCCTCTTTTCCTCCGGCACCAATCATGGTGTGGGCTTCGTCAATAAATAATATGATCGGCGTGATGGATGCCCGAACTTCTTCAATGACGGACTTTAAGCGGTTCTCAAACTCGCCTTTGACACTGGCGCCCGCCTGCAATAACCCCAGATCTAACGTGCGAACGGCGACGCCTTTTAACGGATCAGGCACATCTCCTTGAGCGATACGCAGAGCAAAGCCTTCTACCACCGCAGTTTTACCGACACCGGCTTCGCCGGTCAGGATGGGGTTGTTCTGCCGGCGACGGGTTAGGATATCAATACACTGACGGATTTCTTCGTCACGGCCCAATACTGGGTCAATTTCGCCTTTTTTGGCCCGGTCAGTCAGGTTGATGGTGTATTTGTCCAGCGCAGGCGATTTTGAAGCCTTCACCGGTGAAGCAGAAGCGTCTTCCGCTGAGACTGCGTGTGCCTGTGAGCTCTCCTGAGTGCTGCCGACAACGGAGCGTGCGGTTTCACGCAGAGATTCAGGGGCTATGTCCCCCAGGACTTTGCAAGAGCTGAGCAGAGCGTGACGGGATTGCTCATTGAGCATCAATGCGGCCAACAGGTGACCGGAAGAAATGACCTGATGGCCATAATCAACTGACGCAATCAGCCAGGCATTTTTGGCGGCATCGACAATGGTCGGCGACAGGGCGGCAGGACGACTGCTTCCGCTTTTGAATTTGGCAATGGAACTCGCTAATTGTTTCGCAAGTTCGGCAGCATTGATTTCGTGTTTTTCGAGAAGACTGAGAAAATCGGTGTTGCCGGAATCCAGAATCTTCAGCAGCCAGTGCTCTAACTCAACATTGTAATGAGTATGGGAGAGGCAGATGCCGGCAGCACCTTCCAGAGAATCGCGCATCACTGGGGTCATTTTGTCGACCAGTGATTTAAGGTTTACATGGATCATAGTCAGTTCCTTTGATGTGTCTATTTTTCAATTTCGCGTGTGTTAAATATCATCAGCTGTGGGTCTTAGGCTTTGCTAGCTGGCTAGCGGCAAGCTGTCCTCCGGTGCATGAACATCCTGTGAAAGCCTGATCAGAGTGGTCTGCTCGTCATCGGTCTGATGGGACATGTGACTGTTCCATCCCAGCAAAGGCTGGTATTCCGGGTCGCTGGACAATTGCACGGGGGGCACCTCGCGATCACTCAGTGTGACTTCAATGTCGAAGTCCAAATCGCTGCCCACGCTGAAGTGCACGAAAGATTTTAGGGCTTCTAGCTTCTTCGAACCCGGTGCGATATCCATAAATTGCTGGTAGGGAAGAGGCGCAATCTCGACAGTAAATTTGTTTTGAATCTGATAACAGCTGGAGCCCAGGACGGCGTTTGTTCCCAGAATGTTATTCAGGCCGCGAGGGGCTTCAGGTCCAGGAAGGCGGGTTTGCACATCGGCCGGTAATTCCTGCCATTGCCCCTGAAACTGTTTGATATTAACGTCGATGCCGAAGTATTGTTTGATCATTCCCTGCAGGCCATCTGCGGTGCAGACCGGACGGGAGAGCTGGCCAGCAAACCCGGCTACCGCTTCATCGGGTACGGGTAGGCGATAAGACAGTTCTTTCGAACCGAGACCCGCGAGAGAAAGCAAGGCGTCGGTGAATAGATCATTGCGCTGGTTACCTTGCTGGCGTGACCGCTCAAAATTCACCGGTAACTGATATTTATGCCATGCCTGGTAGTACATGGAAACCGATCGGTGGTTGAACAGATCCAGATAATCTTTAAGCGCAGAGTTTTTCTGACGGAGCTCTTGCAAGACTATTTCGGACAGGTAATAGGGCATGACGCCCTGACTGCCGGTCAAGCCCATAAAATTGACGATCATTTCCCATTGTTTTTTAGCTCGATGGCTATCGCCTTCATCGTCGGTGTCTTTTTCCCGAATGGCATCAATGTCAGCTGCTTGAAAAGACAGTTGAGGACGATTTTTGAAACGCACAACTTCACGACTCGGTGTGGCATTTTGCGCGACCGGGTCTGTAGCAAAGTGAAACTCCCGCGGATCAAGAGCGGATAGCCTCTCCAGCAGACGAACAGCCTGGAAAAAATCGAATCTGTAGGGTTCTGAAGCCAGTTGATCAACTACAGCAAGGCTTTGTCGCCGGCGCGTGGTGGCCATCGCTTAAGCTCTCCGTCTTTGCCTGATAAGGTTGTTACCAAACGGGTAAATGAATTGATTGAGCAATAGAGCCCGAAAAAGCGTTCCAGTACACTGGCGAACAGCAATGGGCTGGTGCCGGAAAGCATGATGGAATCGAGTTCCAGATGGACTTCGGTACCTCGACACATAGCCACTGTGTCTTCAATCTGAATCGGCGCGGTGATGGGCTTAGTCTGCAGTTTCTGAATCGACTCGATCATGTTTCGCGTAGCGGAAGAGTCTCTGAAGTCATACAGGCGCAGGATTTCCTTAAGTGCATCACAGGAACTTTGGCCATTGCTGAGTGACAGGTGATTTAAGTTCAGGTGAGAGATCAGCCGCCAGTAGCCCCTTTCTCTTTGAGGAGGTCTTAAGGTTGCTGTCGGTGCGACTATCGAGGAAATTCGTTCAGCGGGTGCATCCCCATCCACGATGTGAAACAGCGGTTGGCCATTCGTATTAGGCAGCTTTTTGGGCAAGTTTCTGTTGGTACAGGTTAACTTCAGATCCAGTGTTTTGTTGCTGGCCTTGTGCGGATTAAAGTTTAAATCCACTAATGATAAGTCGATTTCAGAGGCGTATTCATTGCGATGCTCGCCTTCAATGACCGATTTTCGGCGGCCAAACCAAAACGCACTCTGATCATCTGCGTTCTGGCCGTGCTGGATACCATAAAAGGGACGATAAGGTGTGTAGCTGCCTTCCTGGTCTGTTGCACCGACAGAATCGACACTGTAAATCTCGATGGCATCAGAGCGTCTGGCGTCGGGAATGATAGTGTATTCGTACTGTGTCTGCGTCAGTGGAATGGGGTCGGCACTTTGCTGGAACAGGTTAATACAGGGGGTGCACCCGAGAGAGAATATCTTCGCTGATATTTGATGCTCTAACTCGGTATTGCTGTCCTGTAAATAAAAATACAGATTCAGTGTGTCTTTGTAACTGTCTGTGATTGCTGAATCCAGCTCTTTAATGTCAAGGAACTGAAACTTTTCAGGGAAAGCAAAGTACTCCGTCAATAATCGATAACCACTGAATGAGTGGTCGGGATAAGGAAGAAGTCCGTCTTCATCTTCAAAGCCAACTTGCTGGATAATATCGCTTTCCAGAAAAACCGGGTGAGGATCAGATTCGCTATTAGCAACCACAACTCGTAGGGTTTTTGTCAGCAGCAGATCGTACAGCGGGTGAGCGTGTTGAGGAGCACCTGACAAAAAGAACCTCAATTGCTTCAAATCAATATCCGCGAAGCTGATTTCAGGGCTCAGAGTTTTCAGCGACAGCTTTAAAACGGCTCCCGCTCCGGCAATATCATTGGAGCCCGGCGCGATGAATGGACGAGGCAGCAGGGAGGCTGAATCTACATATACCGGCGCTATTTCAACTGGATAGCAGGTTTGAAAACGACAGGTCTGTCCTTGAAAAGCTTCGGTTTCCATTTGCGTGTGACGCTCAACTTCTACAATGCCGTCGAGATCCTCTTCCGGTGAAAATTGAACAATATTCATTGAAGGAATAGGTCGCAAGTAGTGAGGATACAGCGTTTCCAGAAGAGCATCGGTCATTTCCGGAAAGTCGTCGGCCAGCTTCTGTTGAGTTCTGGCATTCAGATAAGCAACCCCGGAGAGCAGGCGGGCAACCAGTGGGTCGTCGACAGTGTTGTCGCTGAGCTGGAGGTTGGCTGCTGCAGAGGGGTGCTGTTTGGCGAATTCACCAGCGGATTGGTGTATAAACGCGAGCTCTTTCTCGTAGTGGGCTAATAGCTTGTCACTCATCAATAACACTCATTCACAATATTTCAGAGACGTCGACAGACTGACTCACGGGATTCAGGGTGGAGTCGAATACAATCAGTTCAGGGGCCGGATTGGTGTGTAATATGGCTTCTACCCTGAAATGTACGCTGGGATCTTGATTGTTAATTTTTTTGTCACTTTTGACTTTGACGGATTTAATTCGGGGGTCATGAGCGAGAATGGTTTTTTCGATCAGACGACAAAACTCATTCCGGCTACTGCTGGAGTTCATGTTGATCGTGGATAGATCAGGTATACCAAAATTCAGAATGGAACCCTGCATATAATCGCTATCATCCGGAGGAGATACACAGCGGTAGCGAGAATTAAAAAGGTGTTCGAGATCCCGGCGTACGCTTTCACGCAACTGACGTAAAACCTGATGGGGTTGATTAAGACTAACGCTGGAATCCAGTAACCGATCGAGAACTGGGGCGAGAAGTCGTTTCTGTTGGCTGTTAGTGGACATATCAGCTGTTCAATCCTGCTTCACCTGTTGTGTTCAGAGCTGTGGTTAACTTAAGCTCTGATACCAGGTGGTCTACGGTGTAATGACACTTAAGATGAATAACGCTCTGATAGCTGCCAGGTTTTTCTGGGTCTTCTGTGACGATTACTCTAGCTTGACGCATGGGGTAGCGAGCCATCATTTCCCAAGACAGGTCTTCACGTCCGGTGGTGTATTGATCGAGCCAATGTTGCAGCAGACGTTCACAGTCTTTGGCGCTGGCATAGGAGCCAACCTTGTCCCTGGCCATGACTTTGATGTATTGAGCAATACGTGATGCACACAAAATATGTTGCAGCATGGCACTGATCCGCGAGTTCGCGTTTGCGGATTCACTTTGGTAAACCTTGGGGTTTTGCAGTGAGCGACAGCTATTAAACGCAGCATAAGGCGTATCGTAGCAATGGCTTAAAGGGATAAACCCATGTTCAGCCAGATCCCGCTCCAGATAATCGGTGATTAATACCGAAGTGAACATCTTCTGACTGCTGAGGCTACTGTCGGTTTTGTACTTCATAGATGGGAACTGTGTGACCAGACCGCCACCGTTAAAGTCTCGGGGCGCACCGCGAATATGAGAAAACCAGCCCACTTCAGAGAATTCGCGTATCAATACTGCCCCCATAGCAAAGCAGGCGTTGCCCCACAGGTACTTTCCGCTATCTCGGGCTTCCACCTCTTCTTTAAATCGAAGTCCCCGATACGCAGAAAAAGAGAGATTATAGGGTTCTCGTAGCAATATTCGGGGTAGGGTGATGGAGACAAAGCGGCTGTCTTCCATGTCTCTCAAGGCCCGCCAACGTATGTATTCCTTCTGGCTGAAAATATTGTCCAGATCGATGGGCAAGCCTAAAGTGTCAAAATCATCAATGCCAAACAGCTGTGGTGCTGCACCACAAACAAAAGGGGAAAAAGAAGCAGCGGCAACCTGACAGAGTCCCTTAAGTGTATTGATGTCGTCGTAGGGATGGCCTTCAAAAGGACGGTGTGCCACTTCGTAATCACCGAGCAATACGCTATAGGGTTGCCCTCCAGGTACACCAAACTCTTGATTGTATATAAGATGAAAGAGGCCGCTCTGATCAAAGTCGGCGGCCCGCTCAAAGTCTCGAGTTACCTCTTTCCAGCTGACATCGAGAAATTTTATTTTAATATTTGCATCGGTTGTGGCTGATTCAATGAGATACCACAGACCTCTCCAGCTGCTCTCGAGGCTTTGCAGCTTCGGTGCGTGGAGGATGTGATTAAGCTGTTCATTTAACAGCTCGTCTAACAGACCAATCTGAACATTCAGCCAGCTATTGAGACTGTATTTTCGACTGGCAGACGTATCGGATAGATGAGTAAGCCAGATTTCAAAGGCAATGATGTCATCATCTTCGAACAAAAAGGCATCAAGAGCCGTATTCAACGTGGGTGATGACTGGGAGGTCTGCTCATCTTGAGAGCCTAACTTTTTCTGCGAGGCTTTACTGGCAGTTGTGAGCGATTCCTGAGTTGTATTCAGTATCTGATCCAATGTTGATGTTTGATCTGACACGTTAAATCCCTTTGATCGGCTCAAGAATGTGAATGAGTAGAATGTAATGGAAAGTGTGCTTGGGTGAGACGGAAAGCACAGGCCCGATCAATCATTGCATGGCGATGTTTGATCGCGGCCTGTAGATGTCATCCGTTGACAATAAGACGCTGTTTAAATTATCCCGCGCTTGGAATGTTAGCGACCATACGTAACGAAGTGGTCAACTCTTCCATTTGCAGCCAAGGCTTCAGATAGGCGACAGCGCTGTAAGATCCAGGTTGGCCAGGGATTTCTTTAACTTCAACACGAGCTTCTGCCAGAGGGTACTTGGCTTTCATTTCAGCACTGGCTTCTGGATTGGAGTTGGTGTATTGCTTAATCCACTGGTTTAACCAGCGCTCACAATCACTGGCTTCCATAAAGGAACCGACTTTATCGCGCGCCATGACCTTCAGGTAGTGTGCAATACGTGAAGTCGCCATCAAATAAGGCAAGCGTGCAGAAATAGAGGCGTTGGCTGTTGCATCAGGATCGTCATAGATGCTGGGTTTCTGAGCGGTTTGTGCACCAAAGAATACGGAGTAGTCGGTATTTTTGTAGTGACACAGAGGTAGGAAGCCTAGATTGCTGAGTTCAGCTTCGCGACGGTCAGTAATGCCGATTTCAGTTGGGCATTTCTGGTCAGTGTCGCCATCATCGCTCTTGAACAGGTGGCTTGGCAGTCCTTCAACTTTACCGCCGCCTTCCGCACCGCGAATGGCCGTACACCAAGAGTTTTCAGCAAAGGCCTTGGTCAAGGTTGTGCCCATCACATAAGCGGCATTCATCCAGCAGTAATCATCGTGCTCGGCTGGCTTGGACATGCCGGACGAATCCAGTTCAAATTCTTCAAAATCGAAAGATTCGACAGGCTTGGTGCTCTCACCGTAAGGCAGACGAGACAGTACGCGAGGCATGGCCAGAGTAACGAAACGAGAGTCATCGCTTTCGCGGAAACTACGCCATTTGATGTATTCACCGGATTCGAAAATACCTGCCAGGTCGCGGGGTTTCGACATTTCGGTAAAATCTTCAAAACCAAACATGCCTGAACCAGCCGCCGATATGAACGGACAGAAGCCTGCTGCTGCAACGTTGGACATTTTGCTCAGAAGCTCAATATCTTCCGGATGACTGGTAAATTCGAAGTCACCAATCATACAGCCATAAGGTTCACCACCGGCTATACCAAACTCTTCTTCGTAGATCTTTTTAAAGGTTTGGCTTTGATCAAACTCTACGGCTTTGTCCAGATCCCGGAAAAGTTCGCGCTTACTGAGGTTCAGCATGCGAATTTTCAGAGTCTGACTGGTTTCACTGTTCATCACCAAGTGGTGCAGTCCACGCCATGAGCCTTCCAGTTTCTGCACCTTTTCATCATGCATGATGGCAGACAGTTGCTTGGACATGGCTTCATCAATGGCTCTTACGGCACTGTTGATGGTTTGGGTGAGGTTGCGATCCCAAGTAACCGTGCCCTGCAAAACCTGTTCGGTCAGGTTGCCAAGAAGATCTTCGGTTTCAGTGCGATCAGTTTGTTTGGTGAAACTGATGGCTTGTTCCAGAAGACTGACGGATTGTTCTTCTGTGCCGGCTTCTGCTACGGCGTTCTCTACGGCTTCGGTCACTTGTCTTCCTCCTCTTTTTCGCCCACGCCCAACTCTTTAGACAGATCAGCGATATTGTCGGTATTTTTCAGGATGTCTTCCAAGACGTTTTCCAGGTCTTCAGAGCGGTCAGCTTTGCTCAGAAGGTCGCGCAGCTTGCTGCGAGCTTCCAAAAGCTTTTTCAGCGCAGGGACCTGATCAACAACGGCTTCAGGAGAAAAGTCGTCCATGTTTTTGTAATCCAGATCAACGGCCATTCTGCTGCCATCACCGGCGAGGGTGTTCTCTACCTGGAGATTCAACTTGGGGTTAACCTTACCCATGGCTTCGTTAAAGTTGTCACGATCGATCTGGACAAATTTGCGCTCTTTCAAAGCCTTGCGGTTTTCAGCGTTGTCACCTGAGTAATCACCCATAACACCGACTACAAAAGGCAATTCCTTCTTAACTTGTGCGCCGTTTGTTTCAACATCATAAGTAATGTGGACGCGCGGCTTACGCACGCGCTTTAACTTGTTATGGATACTTTCAGACATGATGGTCTCCTTTCCTGAATAAATACAACGTGCTGCAGTTGTGGTTAGGTTTTCACTTTCTCAATAAAACTTGTTGTAAAAGTCTTTCGTACTGTTTCTGTCACTCAGAATGGCGAGATCGCTCTAAGTATTTATGATTGAATCACCAGCCAGCGTTACCAACCTATGGATTGAGCAGGTTCTTCTGCCGCAGCAGGTTCTGTGGCTGGAGCTGAAGTCGTGGGCGTGGCAGTTTCTGAAGGTGCAGATGCTTTGGGAGCAGGGGGGACATACTTCTGACTGTCGCTGCCATCGAGTTTGACCCCCGTTAACTGACTGAAGAATCCGCGGCTACTGTCTTCGGGCAGTAATTCCATCATCAGTTCGGCAACCGTCATGCGACCCCAGCTGATCAAGCGTTCTATGCCTGGAGCTAATGGTGTATGAGGTTCATTTTTGCGGAAATAGTCAGCAATCTCTTCTAGCCGCTTAAGTGCATCTTCTCGGTTGCCAATCGGACCAGAGGCCTGGTGACTGTGGATGGCCTGGGTAGTTACTGCCGTACTCGCAGAACCTTCTGAATCAGTGACTTCTTCTGAAGTTTCCTGTGCTTCGGTTTCGGACCGTACTTGATCCAGCTTGTCTTTGCTCAGGAAACGTACATTGCGGAGGACTTCATCTAGCAGGGCAGAGATGTTGCTGCTAGGCGGTGTGTCCTGCCCGCATTCATTACGCAGCAGTTCGTTAAACGCCTTATAATCCTGAAGTGTTTCTTCCAGGGTCTCGACCAGATCGACATAGAACTGAGGGGATGCTTCCTGAATAGTGGCCTCAACATCCTGAAAGCTGAATCCCAGAGCTTCATTTCGAGCAGATCGTTCGGCATCGTCAGTCAGTTTGGTGTTATCACGCGCTTTTTGGTATTGCCACAAGTTAAAGCTGCCGTAATCCCCTTCGTTGGTGATGCCCATGTTCCGAATAGGGGCCATCAAGGTTCCATCACCGCCGTCGCCATTCAAACCTGTGAGTGGGGCCACTTTGGTTTCAATACCGTCCTCGTCTGGCTCAGGATACAAGCCCTGCCAGTGATCAATAATCAGGCCGTGAATCAGCTTTATGCCGTCGCGAAGGCCTGCAACACCGTGCAAACGAATTAATCCTTCTGTATACCAGCAGGCAACTTCCAGATCTTTGCTTTTGGATGTGAGAATTTGAGGGGCAACTTCAGTGACTGTGCGCCAAGGTTTGAGCAGGTCAACATCGTCATCAAACATGGATGAGCGCTCAGCGGCCCGCGCATTATTTCGGGCATCTTTGATGGTGTAATAATCTGAAGTGGGCGAGCGGTCAGCACGAATGTCTTCGCCCGCAGGATTCTCCTCCGAGATGGGTTGAAGGAGATTTTCTATATCGATGATGTTATCGAATGACATGGTGCAGAATCCTTTGCCGTAATTCCTTTAATAAATAAGGTCAAACATATATCCAAAGCACTTCTTATCCAAAGTACTTCTTACCCAAAGCAATTCTCTATGTCTGGGTAATGCTGATGATTAAATAAAATTAATCATGCCTGAGTTGCCATTCGGATGTTGTCAGTTTGCACATCCGTACAAGTTTCATGGCTTACTTTAAACCTTATTGAACGCCGTATTCTATCGGTAAATATGTATTAAGGCATTCATTATTTCGTGATTTTTATCACAATAAAATAGTAACTTGGTATTAGTTTTTACAATCCTTATTAAGACTTAAATATCTAATGATTTAGACTTAGATCGTTTTTCCTTTTGTAAAGAAATTAGTCATAAAGTGGATGTTTTTTTGAGCGTAATGTCTAATGATATTTCGTATCTTTTAGCCAGTTGTATGATTTTTCCAGTGTCCATCAAGGAAAGCCGAAAACTGTTGAGACGTTGGGAGCCCTTTTGTATGCAGTGCTGTAGGTTGCATGTTATGAGAGCCTCTGCTCCACCAGAGCGACTGACTTTCGTTTTGTGGCGATAGGGTGTGGTGTAACAGTTTTGCGTAAGTTGATTCAATCGCTAATGTGTCGGTGTTTGCAGCCTCTCCATTTTCCAGCCCGATTACTGCAGAGCTGTGTCCCGGAGAGCAATCTTTAGCGGGTACCACTTGGTGTAAAGTCTGGATTAAGTCGTCCGCAGTAAGATGGCTTTGTAATGCGGATAATGCGACTTGCTCTACAGATTCATACCATGAGTCGTTGGTTGCGATGAATTCGAACGGGTTGGTTCTCCCGGGTACTGGTTGAGCAATAGTTAAAGGGTAATAGCGACCAACACTGTCTACGCTAGGCATCAAAATACCAGACCAGGCAAGGCTATCGACAGCTCCTACCGACAGGCAAAACCTCCAGATAGGACTGGTTAGATAAATATCCAACCAGCTTTCTCCAAGTTGCTCACGGCTGGAGGCTATGCAGCGTTGCAACCAATCATCCCACTGAAGTGAAAAACTGCGCTGTAAATTACGCTCAATAAAATCGCCGTGCGCTGGTATTTTTCCAAAGAGGCCGAGACTGTTCTGATCCATGCCGTTATTTACACCCTTGTCTCTGCATAAAAGCTAATGTCTGAAGTGTTCAAGGTTGCCCTACAGTGTTTGAGGACAACGGTAATTACGCAGTAAACCGTGGTCGAAGGGGTTTATCGTACTATTGGCAATCAGCTTGAACTGGGCTTCTCGGCCTTCTTCTTTAAAAGTGACCTGATAGATATTGTCTCGACCGGTACTCTTTACGTCAGATTCGTCCAGCAAACGAAACCACGCCCAATCACCCTCAAAGTGTTTTCGGTGAATGGTTTCATTCAGATCTTCAAATATGACACGTGCTCGAATGTCTTCTCCGCCAGTCCATCCCATGTGGCTGACAGTCCGTGGACCGTGAGAGTAGGGAACCCGATTATCACCCAGTTCAAGAGCAAAGAGGCGAACACCGGAATCCAGTTTGGTTGGTTCAATCCGGAACTTGACGGCTGCTCGTTCGCCGTTGCTGAAGAACGCTTTGCGGATATTCTCAGCGCGTCTTAGCTGAGTGAGTGTTGATGAACTCAGGGTCAGTCCCTGGCCATCAATTTTGCGGATTCTCCAGCGGCGGGTGTCTACAAATGGGCGGATGTAGTTACTGACAAAGCGCTGCTCGATGCCTTCAGGTTGAAAGTAATTGTTGAATTCAAGGATGGGTGTTTCGTCGCGCCCACCCGCACTCATAGGATAGCGGTTGTAGAGGCTGTTCTGATAAGCCCCGTAGACCTGCTCGCGCCATACAGCATTGAGGTGCAGTCGGGCTTTGGCTAATACCAGTCCCCAGCTGCTGTCGGCAATGTCGTTTAGCCAGTCGTTAATCGGTGCCGGAGCGCTGTTGGCTTTGGTGCGTAGCTGTTTGATCGCATCACCGCCGGCGCCCTGAAAACGACCTTTGGCAGCCTTGAAAGCCGCTTCGTTGGAGTCGGGTGCGCTGGCAATTTCGGCGAGATACACTTGCATCTCCTGAATGGCAGACAGGTATTCCTGCATTTTGGCAGGTCTATTGTTTTCACTGCGAACCAGACGTTGCAGTTCTTCAAAGCGCATATCCACGAGTGTGGGCTTATAGCTGTCTGCAAGGCCGTCGGCAGCGGCGTCACCCAGCGCTGAGCCAATACGACGAGTTGTGCTGCTGACGGGTATCCTTACGCCACTGGTGTCCACATTGTAGTCAATGCGCGGTGTTAACTCAGTGTTTTCTGCGGTGACTTCTACTACGGCGAGCAGCGGTGAATAGATCGGATCTGACAGTGTGTTGAGCGTCTCCAGTGCTTCAGGAGTGCTGTTGAACTTATTCACCCGTAATCCATTAATAAAACTTTTCCAGCGATTAGCATAATCAGACAGATACAGTTTTTCGACTTCGCGGCCTACCTTTTCACGATCGGCTTCGCTGAAGTCTTCACCATCGTTGACTTGACCGTAAATCCATTGATCCTCGGAGAAGTCCGTCAGGAGAGGTGAATTGCTGCCGAACTGAGCCTGACGATAGCCGGCTTTTGTGTACAGTGCTGGCATGACAAAACGAGGGTCATTATCTGCTACACCGAAAGTTGCTTGAGTATCACCGCCAATTTGTCCGTACAGATCAACCTGCTGTTTTGACTGATTTTTCAGCTGAGCGTAAAGGCGTTGCTGTACGGGTATCCGGCGCAGCTGCTGTCGGGCGCGATCCACGACTCGCTGGTTGGCTGAAATACCTTCTGGCAATTCTTGTTGTAACAGAGCGTGCAGATGGGTACTGAGCTCTTCCTGTTGAGAGGCCTGGCCAGGAAGTTGTTGAGCCCACATCTGTTGAGCAAAGGCTTCAATTTCCTGGGGATCACGCTTTTCCGGAGTGAACAACATCAGGTAAATCTTGAGCGTTTCGAGCAGGCCTTCGTCCTGCACACTCATCCGGTTCAGCTTTGCTTCCAGACTGCGTGAAAAATTAGGTAAAAACACATGAATCAGTTTGTCGTTGTACAGTTCTTTGGCTGCGGTATCGACGCTGCTGTCGTAAAGACCCATACCAGAGAGCCAGGGATGGTCCTCCTGATCGTAAACCAGGCTGCTCTCACGTAAAGGATTCATAACATCCAGGGTTTTTCGGATGTCGTTGTTTTGCCGGCTGAGATTCTTTTCCGCTTCGACATAGCTGGCGAGATTGTCATTGACTTCGCCCATAAAGAGCTTGTTGCGGGTAACGCTTCCGGTCCAGACCACCAGGCAGCCGATAAATGCGAGGGAGAGGGCGGCAATCGTGCCACGTCTCAGCCAAATCATTCCGTTTTCAATTTTCCGGTTGACGCCAACCAGTTCGGACTCGGGAAAGATGACGTCTTGCAGCAGTCGGCTTAGGAAAAAGCTTTTGCCGGAATTGGCTTGTTGGCGTCCCATATCCCGCTCAAGACCAAAATTGGCACTGACGGAAGCCATCATCCGGTCGATTGGGCAACCTTCCTGAGTGGCACTGGTAAAGTAAATGCCCCGAAGCATTGGGACGGTGTCATATCGATTGGCAGAGAACGTCTGTTTGATGAAATCTTCGATGATGTCGTTCAGACTTTCGAACCGTGCCGGGAACCCTTGTAGTGCGGAGCGTTTGTCGAGATTTCTTTCCTGATTGATACGCCACAACAAGCGTACGTTCAGGCGTTCCGTGAGAGCATCCAGTTCGGCCGAAAGGGTTTCCAGTGGCGCACCCTGAGGAGACGTAGGGTCGGTGTTGAAGGTCACCCCCCATACCTGCTCGCGTTCTGCCTGAGACAGGTTGGCAAAATATTCACTAAAGCCGGCAACCAAATCGCACTTTGTGAAGGTCACGTAGATAGGGAATCGAATGCCGAGTTGCTGTTGCAGCTCATTGATACGTTGGCGCAGTGTTTTAGCCAGGTGTACTCGTTGTTCAGCGGTTTGAACCATCAGGTCCTGTAGGCTGATCGCCAGCAGTGCGCCATTAATCGGGCGACGGGTGCGATACTTTTTCAACATTTCGACAAATTTGTTCCAGGCGGTATTGTCGATAACGCGGTGACTGTCTTGTGTGGTATAGCGACCGGCTGTATCAATCATGACGGCATCGTTGGTAAACCACCAGTCACAATTGCGAGTTCCGCCTATCCCGCCAAGAGCTTCTTTGCCGTGGCTTTGAGCAAGTGGGAATTCCAGCCCTGAATTCACCAGAGCGGTAGTTTTGCCCGCTCCAGGAGGGCCAATAATGATATACCACGGAAGTTGGTAGAGGGATTTGCTGCCGTTACGAGACTTAAAGCGAGATTTCTTTAATACCGACAGGGCTTCCTTGAAGCGTTCCTGAATGGCCTCCTGCTCTTCTTTTGAGCGCTCGTCATCGGGCGAACCTGTGTCTTCTTCAGACTGGATGTTGTCCAGTAACTGTCGGTTATTGCGGCGTTCAACGAGAAGCAGGCAAATATTCCAGGTAAACCAGATGCTGACGATGGTGAAAATAATCCCTAAACGAACACCTGGAGACAGAGTGCTGTTGTTTTCGCCAAATTTAACGTACCCGGCACCAAACCAGATCAGCAGTGAAAGGGCGGTCAGGCCGATAATGCCGATGACCCATTTGTTGCAAAAGAAAGCGACGACTCGGTTCATGTATAACTCCGTTTGCCTCAACTAAGCGAGGCGAAATCCTGTTGAACGATGCGTGATTTATGGACTATCAACGCTCGGACAATGTACTTGTTCTCTGGGTGCGGTCTGTTGAGGCGCCGGAGGCATCCACAGTCAGCTGGCTGCGCAAATTTTCTGCTGTGGGCAGGGTGGCGTCATAGAGCCAATAGCGATAGCCGGAATAACTGAATACCAGAATGGCCAGCATGCAGCTGGCGATGACCCACATCGGGATATAATCCATCATGCTGGCTTTCGGCTTACCACAACCCTCCCAGTGGGGAGCCAAGTCTTTTTCCATCAGCCCGCGGTGGTTTTCAATGGTTTGATAGAGGCCGTCACGGATCTGATCGAGTTGCTCATGGCCCCGCTGAACCAGCCGATATTTGCCTTCAAAGCCGAGGCTTAAACAGAGGTAATAGAGCTCCAGAATATCCAGATGTTTACCCGGGTTTTCCTGAATGCGTTGCAGAATAACGAAACATTTTTCGCCGCCAAAGGTCTCTTGATGAAACAGGCTAAGCAGGGAGTGTTGACTCCAGCCGCCGCTGGCTCCCCAGGGGGTATTAAGAACGATTTCATCGACAACGGTACACAGCAGGTATCGAGCGCTGATCACTGTTTCCGGTGAGGCGCCGGCACTTTGGGCTTTCAGGTCAAACGATTTAATCTCTTCGGTTAATCGCTTGTGCAGTTCAACCACGTTGTCATGGCTCATGGTTGTGCGCAGTTTGATGGCAACTGTAAGCAATGTGGCGGCTGCATTTACCAAGGGGTTCAGACCGCGTCTAAGCTGAATGGGGTCTGGGTTGGCAAAGTGAGCCTGCATCGCGGGTGTAGGTGCGACGGGTGCTTGTGGTGCCGCCATGGCTCCGGGCGTAGGAATCATAACTGTACGATCACCGGCGTTCGGGGCCGGAGGAGGGGTAAACCCGCCGGAGTTGTTTCCGTTGTTCATGGCATCAATTCCTTATGGCCCATAGTTCCATGTTTAAACCGGGGAAATCGCCGCCCAGATGAACGGCAAAACCGCCGGATTGCTTCAGTGCGTTCCAGAGATCGCCAGTCTGATCGAGTTCGAAATAAGTGAAGCCTGCGTGATACGGAATCTGACGTGGTGCCACAGGCAGAGGACGCAGTTTTAAACCCGGCATTTGTGTCGAGATCAGTTCCCGGATGGCTTCCACTGGGGCGATTTTTGCCTGGCTTGGGAAGCGACTGCGCAGCAGTTCCGTCTGTAGACTGGCTTTTGCTGCAATCACAAAGGTAGAGGTGCTGATCAGCGAATGATCTGAAATCGGCGCTACGTGTATGCCGAACTTCCGTTCTACCAGCGGCAGAGAAATAGCGGACTGTTCCAGTACCATACTGAGAGACTGGCGCAGTGATGCAAATAAGCCTGCAAACGTGTGCTGCAGGTTGTCGTGCTGATAAGACGGCGTCTCGGTAGGGCGCTTGTCTTTGGTGGTGAATGTCGATAATTCACCCGCCAGTTGTAACAGTTCTACGTATAGGTTGGCTGGGTGCAGGCAAGGTGATTGAGATAAGTAAGTTACCAGCGGTTCCGCGCGGTTCACTACTTGCAGCAGCATATAGTCAGCAATTTCAGCAGAACCGGCTCGGCCGCTGTCTGTTAGGCGGTGGCTGAGCGCCTCACCACGTTGCTTGAGAAGACCTTTGATCTCTTCAAAGTAAGCTTTGATTTCCGGAGACACGTGGCAGCTCATCACGGGCGGAATGAAGTGACGATCCAGTTTTACAGGCTTGTCAGCGTGGCGTTCTTCGATTCGGGCGAGGGGAATGGCCGCATAACCACTGAGATCTTCTGAGCCAAGCTTTAAGCAGACGCGTAGCTTGCCAATCTGGATGCGAGCGGGTTCGCCGGATTGAGAAGTACTGTTTCGGGCATCAAAGTTGTACGTTTTGTAGCGTGCCTGCGGGTAGTCTTCCTGGTCGCGAACCGATTCCTGTGCGCCGGGACGACGCAGAGGAATGCACAAATAGACCAATTCATTCTGAGTGTTGTCCGGTACGTCGAGAACTTCAGGCAGCTCTTCGGATTCCGGTGCAATAAATGGGGTGCCGTCGGGGAATACGCCTTTAATGTGCGCAACAGAAATCTTCCCCAGTGCTAAAGGCTCGTTATCGATGGAAATTTCGGAAAACCCCCACAGGAAAGGGCCTAGCGACTGAGTGCGTCCTTCTACATAACGTTCGATATAGCGGTCTTGTTGCTGAAAATGTTGAGGGCGCAGAAACATCCCCTCAGACCAAATCACTTTATTATTTGCAGACATGCGCGTTGAGTATCCTTAATCAAGCGGCGGTGCGTTGTTACGCAGCGGTATATTCGTGGCTGACAGTGTTCAGCTCGTGATCAATAATGTAAAAGTCTCGGTAGCAGGGTAACAGCATGGATTAATTGGATGTTGCTCGTTCCCAGAATTCCTTTTCGTCTTGTACTTTCTTTACCGCTTCCTGGGTGTCGCGGTAAGAGGGGTAGTCGTTACGTTGGCCAGAACGAGGCTGTGAATTGTATTGATCTCTTTGGGATAGACGGCTGTTGCGAACGCTTTCGGGGTTATCCAAATCAATTAAGCTCAGATAGCGCGCATTGATGTTGATGCTGTTTTTACTGTGTTCTTTAATGGGAACCACAATCACAGAGTTGGCCTTTTCGTACTGCATGTATTCGGCTAAAAAGCCCAGGTAGCGGACGTCTGGTGTCAGTGGAATACTTTCAACTCGTTGCTCGCCGGGGACCAGTTCTTTCAGGACAACAGTATCTATCAGGTCATTGCCCAGTCTGGCTGGTGCGTTTTCGTACAAGTTCAGAAAGTCTTCACGCTGAAACTGACGGGCATCTGCCAATTTGAAAACACGAATGACAATAGGGGACGAGCGGTCATCCATGTCAGGATTGACATTGCTGTCGACGCTGAGGTTGATGGCAGCTGTGGTATCAAAATTAAGCCCGCGGCGGGTTGCTTGACAGCCAGCTAGAGAAATAATGATAAAACCTATGATAAAGAGCTTGGTGATTCCATTAGTGCTCATGGTCGACGTATCCTTAAGTCTGTTGATCGTTCAGTTTTTGTGATCTGTAAATTAATTGATCTTTGAGTCGGGGTTAGTAGTGCCGTAATTAAACTTAGCCTCTGGAGCGAGTCAGACTTCTTGCAGTTTTCAGTTCTGACAATTGCTTTTCGTAGCTAGTAGCAAAACTCTCCCCGAACAGCATGTCATAACTGGCCTCGCCATCACGGAGAAGCATGGCGTAATGCTCTTCAAAGGCTTCCCAGTTTTTGGCTTTCTTATTAGTCAACAAGCTGCTTTGGTTGTTGAAGCGTTTGTCCAGAGTGTTGGGGTTAAAGTGTTTCAACATAGCGTCGTAAGCGGCACGCATACCTGACAGTACCGCAACCTGATGATCGGAAAGGTCGTCAAAACTGTCTTTAATTGCATCCTGAGGCCGCATAAATGCCTGATTCTCGGCACTGAACATCGCTTTAATGGCATCTGGGGCTGATGCGGAGAATTTCAGAGGGTTGTTGTCTGTTGTCTGAATCATTGTTCGTTGAACGCGAAGTTCATTCTTGATGCTAGAGCGTGCTCGTAGCAGATCGATCAAACGATTAACGGTTTCGTTAATGATGGCCGATGCTTCTGGAACCAGCTGTGCCAGATGCTGTGCCTGTAAGCCGGAAATACCCAGTGCTCCAGCAAGATCAGCAGCGCTCTGATTGGCATTTATACCTGTGTTAATGGCTTGTTGAGGCTGTGTAGGATTCTCGGGCGGCTGTGGTGCGGCCTGAGGCGATGCAACCTGCTGTGGAGTTATAGCTGTCTGTGCTTGATGAAGATCAGCGGGCTGCTGAAT
>NZ_CBFIHX010000047.1:0-26056 GCF_965662505.1 Pseudomaricurvus sp.
CAGGATCCATTTTGACAGGGGCAGGGTGAGCGGGGTTGGGTGGTATGGCCCTTCGACGGGCTCAGGGCGAACGGGGTTTGGTGGTGTGGCCCTTCGATGCTTCGACAGGCTCAGCACTTAGGGCGAGCGGGGATTGGGTGGTATGGCCCTTCGACAGGCTCAGGGTGAGCGGGGTTGGGTGGTATGGCCCTTCGACGGGCTCAGGGCGAACGGGGTTTGGTGGTGCCTGGTCTTTCGAGACTTCGACAGGCTCAGCACTTAGGGCGAACGGGGTTTGTGGGTATGGCCCTTCGATACTTCGGCATTCTCCGCAAGTCGGGATACTGCCTCCCAATCACCACGCATCATGGCTTCCTTTTTCTGTCTGCTCCAGCCTTTAATTTGCCTTTCAGTTTCAAGCGCTTCTTCCCGTGTTGTAAAAGATTGGCTGAACATCAGTTCGAGGGGAAGTCGCCTCGCTGTATAGCAGGTAGGAATTTGTCGGGAGTGATGCTGGTGTAACCGTTGTTCGAGGTTGTCTGTGTGTCCTGTGTAGTAACTGTTGTCAGCGCATTTCAAGATATAAACCCAGAAGCTCATACTCTGTCCTTAGAGAATTTTGTCCATTGTTGTGAGTGTGCTTTGATCCTTTTGCGGGTTCAAGCTTTAGGTTCATCGGGTTTGGGTGGTATGGCCCTTCGATGCTTCGACAGGCTCAGTATTCAGGGTGAACGGGATTTGGGTGGTATGGCCCTTCGACAGGCTCAGGGCGAACGGGTTGGGTGGGATACTTCGACATCAGCACTTGGGATAAGCGGGTCTGGTTAGAGTCGTCTTCATTCCAATCTCAAGGACTCAAAAACTCCGCCCGGGTATGAATATTATCCCGAAAACATCCGCCAAGCGCGGTCGTGCTGGTTTGTGAGTTACTGTCCCGAACACCTCTGGCTTTAACACAATAGTGACTGGCATCAATGCTGACGGCGACGTCGTCGGTTTCCAGTAGGGTTTGCAGGGCAATTAAGATCTGCCGGGTCAGGCGTTCTTGCACTTGCGGTCGTTGGGCAAAGAACTGCACGATTCGGTTGATTTTGGATAGGCCGAGTATTTTACCTGCCGGGATGTAGGCCACTTTGGCTAAGCCATCAATGACGACGAAGTGATGTTCACAGGTGCTGGTTAGGTTGATGTTGCGCACTTTGACCATTTCGTCTGCGCCCATTTTGTTGTCGATCAGTGACAGTTTCGGGAACTGTTGATAATCAAGGCCGGAGAAGATTTCACTCACATACATCTTGGCTATGCGGTGTGGGGTTTCGGTCAAGCTGTCATCGGTTAAGTCCAGCCCTAAGGTGCCAACCACTTCTGCCATCAACCCTTTGATACGCTCGTATTTCTCTTCACTGGAGAGGCCGTTGTCGACCAGTGGGGTTTCCAGGTTGTGTTCTATGAGCGCGTCTTTCACCACTTGCGCATCACGGCTGATTTCTGCTGTCGTCATCATGGTTACTCATCTAAAAGGTTAACGATCTGTTCCCCTGCGGGCGATATCGATTCCGGAATCGTGTGAAAGTTTACGGCGCGATATCGGTTTTGGATCACTGTCGCTAATACATTTAATGCTCTGGGCATTGGATATTTCAGTCGAACGTTCGAAGCGGAACGATTAGGAGGCGATTTATAATTGGCCGCGGTGTCATGGTCGATAAGTCACTTAATGGACGATTGGCGGGCGCCGGTCATAGCACATCTATTAAGGGGTTAATCACCATCGCAAGGAGGCGGTATGAGCACAAAAGGGCAGAATAATAATCAGATCGAAATCTACCAGACCGAGGATGGTCAGACTGAGATTGAGGTCAAGTTGGAGGCTGATACTGTTTGGCTTACACAGCGGCAGATGGGAGAGGTGTTCGACACCACCCCGGAAAACGTGTTGATGCATCTGCGAAATATTTATAAAGACGGCGAATTAGACGAACCGGCAACTGCTAAGGATTTCTTAGTAGTTCGTCAGGAAGGGAAAAGGCAAGTGCGCCGTAACCTGAAACACTACAATCTGGACGCGATTATCTCCGTTGGGTATCGAGTGAACTCCAAGCGGGGGGTGCAGTTCCGTATTTGGGCGACCCAACGCTTAAAAGAGTATCTGGTGCAGGGTTACACTCTCAACTATACCCGCTTCGATAAAAACGCACATGAGCTGAAACAGGCCCTGGCGTTGATTCAAAAAGCCGCTCAAAGCCCCGAGCTGTCGGGCTCAGAGGGGCGGGGGCTGGTGGATATCGTCTCTCGCTATACCCAAACCTTCCTGTGGTTGCAGCGCTATGACGAGGGGTTGCTGGAAGAGCCCAATGGCGAAAGTGGCGGGCGGTTGCGCAATCCGGTGGAGGCTATGGCTGCACTGGGAGAACTGAAGCATCAGTTGATTGAGCGTGGGGAGGCCACGAAACTGTTTGCGTTGGTGCGTGATACCGGGCTGGTGGGGATTTTCGGCAACTTGGATCAGACGGTGTTTGGCGATCCGGCCTATCCCACAGTAGAAAGTAAAGCCGCGCATTTGTTGTATTTTGTGGTGAAGAATCACCCCTTCACTGATGGTAATAAACGCAGCGGGGCATTTCTGTTTGTGGATTTTTTGCATGTCAACGGTCGTTTGTTCAGTGAGGAAGGCCATCCCATTATTAATGACACTGGACTGGCAGCTCTGACGCTGTTGGTGGCAGAATCTGACCCAAAGCAGAAAGAGACGCTGATTCGACTGATTATGAATATGCTCAGTCTTGATGAGGTCTGACCGGATAGTCATGCTCACTGGAGGGTTGCCAGTGCATGGTTAATAGAACGGGTTTGTCCCGCAGGCTTGGGCACCCTCCCGATTAGTGGCGTCTAAATGCTATAATTCCCTAATAAATTTAAGGTTAACGTGCTGTAGGCTGGGATTTCGCATGCGTATTGGGTATTGGTTGGGTGTTTTCGCATTGGGCGTCGGTCTGTGGACGGGTTCGCTGGCGGCAGAGGATGGGGTGAATAGGCTCGATCCAGCCCGTTTGCAGTTGGCTTCGATGAGTGGGTTGGTGCTTGATGCGGAGAATGGCAAGGAACTGTATTCGAGCCACGCAGATCTGGTGTTGCCGATTGCTTCTATTACGAAGCTGATGACGGCGATGGTGGTGTTGGATTCAAAGCAGCCGCTGAATGAATTACTGAGTGTTGAGATTGCGGATAATCCGTCAATGGTTAACGTGTTTTCCCGAGTGCGTATTGGCAGCATGATCAGTCGCAAGCGCATGATACAGCTTGCGTTAATGTCGTCGGAAAACCGGATCGCCAGCAGTTTGGGGTATCACCATCCGGGTGGAATGATAGCCTTTGTGGCGGCGATGAATGCCAAGGCGGTCAGTCTGGGGATGGAGCGAACGCGCTTTGTCGAGCCAACGGGGTTGTCATCGGACAATGTGTCCACCGCGCGGGATCTGGGTAAGTTGTTATTGGCTGCGCGTGATTATCCGGTGCTGACAGAGTTGAGTACGGCCCCGAAGAAGGATGCGTTCTTTCGTAAGCCACGGTATCCGCTGGCGTTCTATAACACCAATCCTCTGGTGAGAAAAAGCCACTGGGACATTCAATTGACCAAGACCGGTTATCTGGACGATGCGGGACATTGTTTGGTGATGCTCGCTAAGTTTCAGGGGCAGCCATTGGGTTTGGTATTTTTGGATGCCTTTGGCAAATTAAGTCACATTGGTGATGCGGGGCGGGTACGGCGCTGGGTCGAAACCGGTGTCGGCGGGCCGGTACCAAAAGCTGCGCTGCGCTCGAAAGATGCCAAGTTGCTGGCTCTCGAAGAATAAATTTAACGAAAGAATATATTTAACGAAAGCATAAATACCGGCAGTGTGGTGCCCGGTATTTATGCAGACCGTTATATTGATCTTCTCTATCTATTTATCTTTTCGTTCTATCTATCTTTTCTGCTGTATCTATCCGATCTTTTGTCTGTCTTGTTTGATGTCTAGCTGATGTTATCCACCGGCGCAATCATGCGCCGACCTGAGGATTTCAGGTCGGGTAGTGGGGGGGCTTGAAATAGAATAAACGCGTGCTAGATGGGATTAACGATTTTCAAGTCGGTTCAAGTCGAATAAACCGTAGTTGATAGGGTGCTGCTGTTGGTCTAGCGCGTGAAGTTTATCGCTGTGTTGCCAAAAGTCAGGACTGGTACGACGAATGCCGTAGCGTTCCATAAATTGATGGTAGTCTTCCTGGTTGGCTAACGTTTTTACGTCTCGCACCAGTAGGGGCAGTTGATTTTGAGTCACATGCCAGAAAGCTCCAGGGTACGCGCCAATGAAGCCTTTGGTGACGGTCACAGAATCTTTGGCGGGTACTCGGTTGGACTGCTCTTGCAATAAGCTGGTGATATTGGTGTGGGCATTGTTATGAAGGACGGTAAACAGGTGGGTGTCACCTTCTTGATCTTCAACGCTCAAAAATACGACCTGTGGCAACAGGTTGGCGGATTTACCGGTAATGGTGGTCAATTCTTCGAGAGCCGTTTTTGATTCAGCGTTGAGGGTCGATTCTTCCAGAGCGTGAGAGGTGACGAGCACTGGCTCCAGTCGCTGTTTGAGTAAATCTAACAGTTCTGTTTTGGGGTTGTCGGTTTTAAAGGAGATTCGGCTTGCATCAAAATACGCGCTGCTACTCTGCTCGACAAAGTCTCTGGATTTACTGTCGGCGCCTTGATACCAGTCTTCCCAGTAACGCTTTTGCGCGTCAGGGGGCAGCAGGGTCAGGAAGTTCATTTCACCTTCCATGCGTAGGAAGTCCATATACAGACGTGTAATCAGTTGATGTCCGACATTACCATAGACATCAAAGCCGGCGACCAACAGATAGTGGATTCTTTCCAGTATCGGATAGTTGATGATCCACGCCGTTTTGGGCTCGTCGCCTACGAGTCCTTTGACCACGCTGGCGCTGTCGATATGACGAAAGACCGTCAGGGCTGCGTTGTCATTGGAGCCGTCACCGTCCCAGACCGTTTTCTCGTCTAGGGCAATTTGGTTCTTTTTATAGAAGCTTTTTTTCGCTTCGTGCTGGGCGTTGAGATAATCCTGGTGAAGGGATGAGTATTTCATCCATTTGGTTATCGGCAGTAATGTACTCCCTGCTTCTGTAGGAATCCTCAGATGGGCGCTTTGTTCCGCCAGGAAGTTGTTGGATTCATCCGGGTCAATGAGTTCGGGGTCGGTAAAGAAAACCCAGAACTGATCATTAATCACGTTTAGGGCGACTTGCCCTCGGCATACAGGCCCTTTAATGAAGCCCATGATGGTGAATTCCGCTTCATCCAGCATAAACCGGTAGCGGGATTGGGTTGGTAGCTGTTCAAAGGCCTTAAACGGATTGCCACTGACCTCCGAATGGTATGAGGGGAGTGAGGTGACCGTGTAGTCGTCGGTGTAAAACCAGCTGTCCCACTTTTCCTTACGTTCTTGATTGAGTGCATAAGGCATGTGGGTTTTCGCAAGCGGAGTGGTGGTGCTTTTTTGTAAACGGTAGTAGACGCGATCCACTCCCGGTGCATCATAGGGACGTCGTGAAGGAATGATCTGGATAGGGACGCCGGTCGGTGTGGATGAACGTACCAGTTTAAAAAAGGTATCGGTTGATATCTCATCAAAGTAGAGAGCCGCTAAAAACAGGTGTTCATAAATATAGCGGTTTGTCAGTTGGCCTTTGAGTGAGTCCTGATTGAAATAGGCTTCCCACTCTTCTACTTTTTGTTGCAAATCTGGGGTAAGGGGTGGCTCTTCAGGCAAGGGTGCGCCTTGGGAAAGCCAATAATTGATTTTGTGTTGTTCTGCACCGGATAAGGCGGGTAGTCCGTAAGGCATGCCCCAGTTGGGATGTTCTGCTTTAAAGGTGTCGAACTCTTCAATTTTAGGGCAGGAGTATTCTCGGTCGATGTTAACGGTAATGTCTTCTGGTAAGAGCCCTTCTGAAGGAATGGGATTCTTGTTCTTCAAATCCAGCATTTTGTAGATGAGGCTGCCTTCGAGATTGGCCTCTGGGGTTTGGGTGCGTTCATTTAAAGCCGGGTAAAAACCCACTTCTCGCCATTCGTCCACCGTGAGGTGGTCAATAAATAAGCGGCTGGGTGTGCTGCTGGTTAGACGCAGTCCATCATAAACCAACTCTTTGCTGGCGCCCCGTTCGAGACCGGCTGTGGATGACATTTTGAGCTGGCAGGGTGCGTCGTAGCATCCATGGCAAACTGTGCAGCGGTGTTCGATGATTGGCTTAATATTGCTGTTGTAGCGTTCACCCCATTCACTGTCATTCTCAACCAGGCGCTCTTTGGGGTGGCTTTTACCGTACAGTTCGTCGAGGTTTGCCCCAGATATCGCTGCGCAGCTGGCCAGTATGATGATAAAGCAGGTGATGAAAAAAGACTTTTGGGGCATGCCGGACTCTCTGTTACCGCTAAATTCTAGAGGATGCTCTTTACAGTCGTCAGTATAGAGAGTTTTAGAATTAAGGCACAGGTTCTGATCAACAGAATCAATATGAATGGAGAGGCTGCAGATGGTGTGGTGGAGACTGTTTTCCTAATCTACAGCAGCTTTTGTGCAATGAGTGAGCAGGCGTCGAGGTATGCCGTGCCGCGAAGCTGTCGGATTCGGTTTTTCTCTTCGGTAAACCAGTCTGCATAGAAGGCGATTTCGGTGTGGCTGCAAGCCCGGTGTTCTTCTGTGGTGAGGTTGTCTTCTATCAGTACCCAGTGGATGGTTTGGTTGTCGAGTCGATACTCCAGACCAAGATTGAGTAGAGCATCTGATATGTTTCTCAGGGCCGGGTCCCTTTTTTCAAGCGCGTAGTTAATGACTTGCGCTCCCTGATTTTCAAGGCGTTCTTTGGCAGCGCTACCGCTTGTGGCGCGAATGGCCAGATACTTAATGAGGGAGTAATCTGCTTTCGCGTCTGGGATTGGCGTTGCTTTTTCAATCTCTACCAGCATGTCTGTTGTGGCTGGCTCGACGTGACTGGTTGTCTGCTTTGCACGGTTAGGCTTTCGGGCTTTGCTGTTCGTCTGTCTTTTGGTTTTTGAAGTTTGTGTGTCAGCGTCATTCAGTGGTGAGCCAAAGAGATCGAGATTTTCCTGGAGAACCTGTATTTCATTATTGGTCAGAGGCTTGGACATGACGTATTTTTTTGCCTGAAAGCTGTTCAGTGAATCATCGCTGGGAAGCGGGGCGGGAATTCTACTGAAAAGGCTGTCGTTGACCAAGCACTGCTGCGATTTTTCTATGAAGGCTTTTTTAATCTATCTGTAGAAAAATCTTGCTGTAGAAAAATCCTGCGACTTTAAATGTTCACGAATCCAGTACATCGATTCCTTCATTCAATAGAAGCTTGGTCAATTCTATCAAGGGCAAACCAACCAGGCTGTTGGGGTCGTCGCCACGTATGTATTCGAACAGTGCGATGCCGAGGCCTTCAGATTTGAAGCTGCCAGCACAGTCATAGGGTTCTTCCTTTTTGAGGTAAGCGTCTATTTGTTGGTGGCTCAGTGTTCGGAATTGCACTTCATAAGTGGAGCAGGAATATTGGCAGTGGCCGGTGGCGCTGTTTAATAATGCGAGGCCGGTGTGAAACTTCAGGAGCTTTCCGCTGGCTTGTGACAGCTGATGGATGGCGGCGTCATGAGTGAGAGGTTTGCCAAGGGGAGTGCCATCGACTTCGGCCACCTGATCTGAGCCGATGATCAAATGAGCTGGGAATCGTTCTGCCAGAGCCTGGGCTTTTGATTTTGAGAGTCTTTGGGCTAATTCCTGAGGGGATTCTTGTGGATGTTGGCTTTCGTCAACCTCAGGGGAGGCAGTAACGAAGGAAAGTCCAAGTTTTTCAAGGAGTTGTCGCCGATATTTAGAACTGGATGCAAGTACAATTGGACGCATGATGAATCCTTTTGATTGGAAGGCCTGTCATTTTAATGATTTGACGGGGTTTTTGTGTAAATTCATAGGCTTAAGTGTGGATTTTTCTTTGACAGCAGGCGGTGGACTCCCTAGAATTGCGCGCTTATGTCAAGTACCCCCTCAAATACTCGTTTGCCGCGTCATGTTGACCCGCGGAAATTTGCTCAGCAAGGGTTGGATCTGAATGGTTTTGTATCCATTTCCGATCTGTCCAGACTGGCAGAAGTTGCGCTCGACAGCAGCGATGAGGTTAAGGTGGAGCTTGAGTTCGGAGTCGATGAAGAGAGACACCGCGTCATTACAGGCCGGGCCGACTGTGCCCTTAAAGTGACCTGTCAGCGATGTCTTGAGCCGGTTGAAGTTGTTCTGGATGCCAATATTAATTTGGCAATTGTCTGGGATGAAGAGCGGGCTAAGCAGCTTCCAAAAGTGTTGGATCCTCTGATCCTCCCTGAAGGGCCTGCCGATATCTACACGATTGTCGAAGATGAATTACTGCTGAATTTGCCGATGGTGTCCTATCACGACGAGGACTGCATCGAGCAAACCAGTTTTGGTGAAGACGAGGTTGAAGCGAAAACCGAATCAACCAAAAACCCGTTTCAAGTGTTGGAGCAACTTAAGGGCTCGCCGAAATCCTGAGGCGCCCCGGTTCCAGCGAACTTTGAGTAATAGGAGCACAAGATGGCTGTTCAAAAAAGTAAGAAAACCCGTTCAAGACGTGGCATGCGTCGTTCACATGACGCTCTGTCTGGACCGACTTTGTCAGTAGATCCAACCAGCGGTGAGAAGCACCTGCGTCACAACGTGACTGCTGACGGCTTCTACAAAGGCCGCAAAGTCGTAGAAACTGGCAGCGACGATTAATTCGGATCCATTCGTTTGCTATCTCAGCTGACGATTGCAGTTGATCTCATGGGCGGGGACTTAGGTCCCCGTTCTACGTTACCTGCCGCACTAAATTTCGCACAGATGCATCCCGATGCGTCCGTTGTCCTTGTTGGCGACGCCTCAGAAATTCCTTCCTCTTTACCTTCAAATGTCCGTGCCATCACTACCACGCAGGTAGTCACGATGGATGATAAGCCCGCTCAGGCCTTGCGCCACAAACAAGATTCTTCCATGTGGAAGGCTATTGAATTGGTTGCAGCGCATGAAGCTCACGCTTGTGTCAGTGCCGGTAATACGGGTGCACTGATGGCGATGGGTAAGTTCCTGCTGAAAACCTTTCCTGGAATCGATCGTCCGGCGATCTGTAAGGCGATGCCGACCCAGCGCGGCGTCTGCTATGTGCTGGATCTCGGTGCTAATGTCGATTGTACTGCAGAGCAATTGCTCCAGTTTGGTTTGATGGGCAGTGTGCTGGCCGAGACGGCTGGCGTGGCGAAGCCTAAGGTTGGGTTGCTGAATATTGGCTCCGAGGACATCAAAGGGAATGATCAGATTCGCGAGGCTTCTTCCTTGTTGGAGGGCTCTCGGGATCTAAACTACATCGGTTATGTTGAGGGTGACGGGATTTTTGAGGGGCATGCGGATGTGGTTGTGTGTGACGGTTTTGTGGGGAATGTCGCCCTTAAGGTGAGCGAGGGTGTTGCCCGTCTGGTTGCCTCATATCTCAAGGGTGGAGTGGCGGGGGGCTTTCTAAGCCGCTTGTTTGGCCAGTTTGCCCGTCCTTTTTTGCGAAAATGGCATACAAAAATTGACCCTGCCCGCTATAATGGCGCCAGCTTTCTTGGTTTGCAGGGCGTTTTGGTCAAAAGTCATGGCTCTGTGGATGCCAAGGGTTTTGGTTTTGCGCTTGAAGTGGCCCGAGATCAGGCAGCGCGTAAAACGCCTGAAAAAATCCAGACTCTGCTGGCGACAAATCAGAGATAAAGAATGTATCAGCAGTGTTGGTCGTGGTTCGGCCCAGCACTGGCAATCAGATATTTTAAGAACAGCTTTTTTAAGAACAGCTATTTTAAGAACAAATATTCAATGAAGAGGGTTCTGGTGTGAGTGAACAACTGGCGTTTGTGTTTCCTGGGCAGGGCTCGCAGAAAGTAGGCATGTTGGCCGAATTGGCAGAGCTGTATCCCGTTGTCGAAGAAACCTTTAAGCAGGCTTCTGAGGTCTTGGGCTATGATTTGTGGCAGTTGGTTCAGAACGGGCCTCAGGAAGAGTTGAATCTAACCGAACGCACTCAGCCCATGTTGCTGACAGCCAGTGTTGCTGTGTGGCGTGTCTGGGAGCAAAAAGGTGGCGCAAAACCCGTTTTGATGGCTGGTCACAGCCTGGGTGAATGGTCTGCTCTGGTGTGTTCTGGTGTAGTAGCGTTTGAAGATGCCGTGAAATTGGTTCAGTTGCGTGGCAAGTATATGCAGCAAGCTGTACCTGCCGGTGTTGGGGCTATGGCTGCCATCATTGGTCTGGATGACGATGCCATCAATACGGCTTGTGAAGCAGCCGCAGGTGATGAAGTTGTTGCCGCAGTGAACTATAACTCTCCTGGTCAGGTCGTGATTGCCGGGCATGCAGGTGCTGTTGAGCGAGCCATCGAAGGGTGCAAGGAAGCGGGAGCCAAGAGGGCAATGCCGCTACCTGTCAGCGCTCCATTCCATACCTCCTTAATGAAGCCTGCGGCTGACAATCTGGCTGAGCAAATTATGGCCACCGCTTTTTCTGCTCCTGCGGTCCCTGTTGTTCATAATGTGAACGCCAAAACCGAGACCGATCCAGAGAAAATCAAGCAATTGATGATTGAGCAAATTTATACCCCGGTGTTGTGGGTTGATTGCACTCAGACTCTGGTATCTTCTGGTGTGACTCAGTTGGTCGAGTGTGGTGCTGGTAAGGTGTTGTCAGGCCTGTGTCGTCGTATTGAGAAGAGTCTGGCAGCGTTTTCGACGGAAGCCCCTGCGGATCTGGATAAGGCGCTGGCTGAGCTGGCTTAACCGAGCTGGCTAATACGAGTATGATCTGGCTTTAAAGCCGGTCCGCTTCAGATAATGAATACTTAAATTAAATAGGGTATCTATGAGCATTAATGGGAAGGTGACTTTGGTTACCGGTGCAAGCCGAGGTATTGGGGCGGCGATTGCCGATCATCTGGGAAGCGAAGGTGCCGTAATCATCGGTACAGCTACCAGTGAGTCAGGGGCGGAGAAAATCACCGCGCGTTTGGCTGAGAAGGGCATCAAGGGTGTCGGCAAGGTTTTAAATGTCACCGACGCTGATTCTGTCGCCACTCTGCTAAAAGATGTTCAGAGTGAATTTGGTGCTCCCGAGATTTTGGTTAATAATGCAGGTATCACCAAAGATAATCTGCTGATGCGCATGAGCGAAGATGAGTGGTTTGATGTGATCAATACCAATCTCAGTGCCATCTATCGATTGAGCAAAGCCTGTTTGCGCGGAATGATGAAGGCCCGCTGGGGTCGTATCATCAACATCAGTTCTGTTGTAGGCTCTATGGGTAATGCGGGGCAGTCTAACTATGCTGCCACCAAAGCTGGCGTAGCGGGCTTCGCTCGCGCTCTGGCGAAAGAAGTGGGCTCTCGTGGTATTACAGTGAATACTGTTGCACCGGGTTTTATCGATACCGATATGACCAAGGAATTAAGCGAAGAGCAAAAAGAATTGATGTTGTCACAAATCGCCCTGGGGCGTTTGGGACAACCTGAAGAAATTGCTGCAGTGGTAGGGTTTTTGGCAAGTGATGCCGGAAGCTATATTACGGGCGATACGTTACACGTTAACGGCGGCATGTATATGTCATAACTCTTTGTTTTTGCGAGATTTTTCTCGTATTGGCAAAGAAATTTAACCGGATACGTTACAACACGGGTATTTCGATGTAGAATGCGCCTTTGTGTTGATCGTACCCTTATAAGAGCCGTATCTGGATATAAGTGGACGGCTCAACTGCGAACTATTTATTTCAATTAGGAGTTGAAAACCACTATGAGCAGCATTGAAGAGCGCGTAAAAAAGATCGTTGCTGAGCAACTGGGTGTTAAAGAAGAAGAAGTAAAAAACGAAGCCTCATTCGTTGAAGATCTGGGCGCTGACTCTCTGGATACTGTAGAGCTGGTTATGGCTCTGGAAGAAGAATTCGAAACTGAAATTCCTGACGAAGAAGCTGAAAAAATCACCACTGTTCAGCTGGCGATTGATTACGTAAATTCTAACCTGGGTTAATCTCCGGTTGGAGGCTTCACGTAAAGCCAATCGTTTCGGTCAGAGCTGAAACGTTTCATGAAAAGCCGTTCTATTGCAAGATAGTGCGGCTTTTCTGTGTGTGCACTTCGCAAATTCTGTGTACGCCTGAAAAATCTTTATGTACATAAACCATGTGCTTTGTGTGCATAATTAACGTGTGCGTATACGCCCTGTCTGTGTGTGCGTCATGAATAACAGAATATTAAGGTTTTCGGTCACTGGGGTGGTGGTCGGGCTCTTCGAGTTTCAGTTAATACAGCACTGAAGTGAAGAGTAAGGAGCCGATTAAGGAGGCAATGTGTCGCGTCGTAGAGTAGTTGTAACAGGTCTTGGGATGGTTTCGCCATTAGGCAACGATGTCGCCTCCACTTGGGAGGGGATCCTTGCGGGTCGCAGTGGCGCACGCCCAATTGATAAGTTCGATGCATCGGCATTCACGACTCAATTCAGTGCCCCCGTCAAAGACTTTAATGTCGAGCCTTATTTGCCGGTCAAAGATGCCCGCAAAATGGATCCTTTTATTCAGTACGGTATGGTCGCCGGTATTCAGGCGATCGAGGATTCCGGCCTGGAAATCAACGAAGAGAATGCTCCTCGAATAGGTGCCGCCATCGGTGCTGGTATCGGCGGTATAGGCTCCATCGAAGAAGGCACCCACATTATCGACAACAAAGGCCCTCGCCGGATGTCGCCGTTTTTTGTACCGGGCGCCATCATCAACATGATCGCGGGCAATCTGAGTATCAAATACGGCTTTAAAGGACCGAATATCTCCGTGGTCACTGCCTGTACGACAGGGACTCACAATATTGGTTTGGCTGCTCGTATGATTCAGCACGGTGAGGCAGACGCGATGATCGCCGGCGGTGCAGAAATGGCCTGTACGCCTGTTGGGCTGGGCGGGTTTGCTGCTGCACGAGCGTTGTCTACTCGTAACGACAACCCTCAGGCGGCCAGTCGTCCCTGGGACAAAGACCGCGACGGTTTTGTACTGGGTGATGGTGCCGGTGTTCTGGTGCTGGAAGAGTACGAGACCGCAAAGGCGCGTGGTGCAAAAATCTACGCCGAGCTGATTGGGTTTGGCATGAGTGGTGATGCCTATCACATGACCTCTCCGCCGGAGAATGGCGAAGGGGCGGCGATGTCCATGCAGAACGCCATTAACGATGCAAAGATTGATGTGTCCAGTATCCATTACATCAATGCACACGGCACCTCCACGCCAGCGGGCGATTTAGCAGAGTGCAAGGCAGTGAAATCTGTCATGGGTAATTCTGCGGGTGACGTCGCGGTGAGCTCCACAAAGTCTATGATTGGACATCTTCTGGGGGCCGCGGGTAGCGTTGAAGCAATTTTTAGTGTGCTGGCTATTCGTGATCAGGTTGCTCCGCCAACCATTAACCTTGATAACCCGGACGAGGGCTGCGATCTTAATCTGGTTCCGCATACCGCCCAGGAGCGAAGCATCGATGCTGCTCTGAGCAATTCGTTTGGCTTTGGCGGTACTAACGGTTCTTTGCTTTTTCGCAAGCTTACCTGATTGAATGAGAGTGCTGGCCTTAAAATTCTAAGGTCGGCATTCGAATTTCAAGTCGTTCATGTCTTCCTCAAATACAACAATTCCCGACATCGTGTCCGTCAATGGCCGCCTTGGTGGTGGTGTTAGCGTTACTGATCGCGGATTAGCCTTTGGCGATGGGGTTTTTGAAACCTTACGTGTGCGGCACAGCGCCATTCCTCTGTGGCCATATCATCGCGATCGATTATTGGCCGGCTGTCAGCGCTTGGCTATTGATGTTGATGTTCATCAAGTCGAACACTGGGTTGATGAGCTGCTCAAACACCATGATGCTACGGTAGATGGTGTTGTGAAGATTATCGTGACTCGCGGTGCTGGTGGCAGAGGTTATGCCATCGATAAATCTTTGATTCCAACGATTGTGTGCAGTCTTCATCCGGGGGCACCCCAAGCAGGGCCTTCAATGTCTCTGTATTTGTGTCAGCAGCGTCTCTCACGAAATCCTTTACTGGCAGGAATAAAGCATCTCAATCGTTTGGAAAACGTATTGTTGAAAGCGGAATGCCAGAACGCCGGTTTTGAGGATGGCCTGGTTCTGGATGATCAGTTTGTGATTGAGGCCGTCAGCAGTAATGTTTTTTTTGAGCGAGATGATGAGCTATTTACTCCTGCGTTAACTCGTTGTGGAGTAGAAGGCGTGATGCGTCGCTTTATTCTTGAGGAGTTGGCTCCGGAATTGGGCGTTAAGGTCAATGTTAAGGACATTACCGTGGATGAGCTGAACGGCTTTTCTGCGATGTTCTGCAGTAACAGTGTCAGAGGCATTGTTCCGGTGGCATCATTAAAAGGTCCGTCTTTTGACCGTTCAAACCCTGAAGACTACGAAGTGAAATTTTCCGAGGGTTATTGGCTTAAGCAACTTCTGAATTCACTCCAATCCAGTCGGTTTTGTGCATGATCTCGAAAGTGTTAACGTCCAAGTTGTTCAGGCTATTGGTTCTTTTGAGCATATGTCTGTGTCTCGCTGCCGGTTTGTATGCGTGGCGTTGGTTGCACACGCCGATACAGATTCCTGAGCAACAACAAATTCTCGATTTGTCACCGGGCGACTCATTGTCACGGGTGGCTTATCGCTTGCGCGGACAAATTGGTTTGGAGTATCCGCGCATTTTGGTTCTCTATGCAAAAATTGCCAAGTCGACCAATATCAAGCTGGGTGAATATGAGCTCCCTGCGAGAGTGACTCCGGTGGAGTTGTTGCAGCAATTACACGAGGGGCGGGTTAAACAGCGAACCCTGACGTTGGTGGAAGGAACTACATTTGCTGAGGCGCTCACTTTAATTGGTCATCACCAATATCTACAGGCCACACTCACCGGTGAGGATGTTGCGACTGTGCGTGATCGTCTCGGTATTACGCAAAGCAATCCTGAAGGCTGGTTGTTTCCGGATACTTATGTGTTTAATAAGCACACCACAGATTGGGATCTGATTCAGCAGTCTTATCGAAGAATGCAAGACGTTCTTGCTGAAGAGTGGGAATCTCGCGCAGACAACTTGCCGTATGAATCTGCCTACGAAGCTTTGATCATGGCTTCGATTGTTGAGAAGGAAACCGGAGCACCACACGAGCGGGCTCAGATCGCAGGGGTCTTTGTGAGACGCTTGGAGAAGGGGATGCGCCTGCAGACCGATCCGACTGTGATCTATGGCATGGGCAGTAATTATCAGGGCAATATTCGGCGTAAACATCTCCGGGAGAAAACGCCCTATAACACCTATACAATTAATGGGTTGCCGCCGACACCGATCGCATTGCCGGGCCGAGAGGCGATCCATGCGGCACTTCATCCAGCAGATGGCGACAGCTTGTATTTTGTGGCAAAAGGCGATGGCACTCACCAATTCTCTGCGACGTTGGCAGAGCATACAAAAGCGGTGAGGGAGTACCAACTGAAACGCTCGTCCAGTTACCGTTCAAGTGTCCGTTAGTGGTGCGATGCTGGCACAGTGGTTGATACCGACGGCCTATCAATAAGGAATGACTTTTGACGATTGAAACCGGAAAATTTATTACTCTCGAAGGCACAGAGGGTGTGGGTAAAACCACCAACCGTCAGTTCATTCAGGAATATCTCGAATCCAGGGGGATTCCCCTGTGCGTGACTCGCGAGCCTGGAGGCACTCCTCTGGCTGAAGAGGTTCGTGAGCTGTTACTGGCCAAGCGCGATGAGCAGGTTGACGAGCAAGCGGAGCTGTTATTGGTGTTTGCAGCTCGTGCTCAGCATTTAAATCAGGTGATTTTGCCGGCTCTAAAGCGCGGTGAGTGGGTGTTGTGTGATCGCTTCACCGACGCGACTTACGCTTATCAGGGCGCGGGAAGAGGGTTGTCACTGACGACTATTGAAGCGTTGGAAGAGTTGGTGCAAGGTGATTTGCGTCCTGATCTCACTGTCGTGCTGGATATTGATGTGGAAACCGGCTTGGCAAGAGCCGGTGAGCGAGGATCACTGGATCGTTTTGAGTCTGAAGCGGTTGAGTTTTTCCAGCGTGTGCGGGCTGGCTATCAACAACGGGTTGCTTCTGATCCCCAGCGCTACGCTGTGGTGGATGCGGGGCAGTCGCTGGAGGGAGTGCAGCGGGATATCAAGTCAGTCCTGGATAACCTGTTGGCGGCGTCTTAAGTTGGTGTCGTCTTAAGTTGGTGTCGTCTTAAGTTGGCGTCGCCTTAAACAATCGCCCCGAAATTTAAAACTCAGGCTGCAAGATAACGTCCATCTCCCGATCGTGAAATGGGTGTTGGAATCTCAATCGCGTTGCGTGCAGCAGCAGTCGCGGTGCGGCAGCTCGAATCTCTTCTGGTGCATAAAACTCATCGCCAACAATGGGATGTCCCAGCGCCTGCATATGAACACGCAGTTGGTGCGAGCGGCCGGTGACGGGCAATAATTTAACACGGCTCTGTTGGGATTCATGGTTTCGCTCTATGACTTCGTAACGAGTATGAGCGCTTTTGCCTGTGTCATGACAGACCATCTGTTTGGGGCGATTGGGCCAGTCACAAATCAGCGGTAACCGAATTTCTCCCTCATCTTTCTCCAGCAAACCATCGACAACCGCAATGTACTCTTTGTGGATGTTTCGGGTCTCAAACAGCCGTCCCATAGCCTGTAAGGCAGCCATGCTTTGGGCAATAATAACCAGTCCTGATGTTGCCATATCCAATCGATGAACAATCCGGCTGTTGGGAAAGTCAGGCAGCAAGCGGTTGATCAGGCAATCCTGCTTGTCTGGCCCGCGTCCAGGAACGGTAAGCAGGCCGGGAGGCTTGTGTGCGATCAATAAGTGATCGTCTTGATGCGCGAGTTGGATGGTCAAGTGGTGGCTTCTGCTGTTGTGGGATGGCGCAGGGGTGCGGGGGCGGAAATTATCGCAAAAAACACCTTAGGTTGTTAAGCTTTGCGGCTATTAGTTTTAATTGGATATAAGTTTTGACTGGATATTCACCTTATGAGCAATGAAGGCAGCCGCGAAAGCCTGGCCATCGCCTATGCCTGGCAGATGACGTTCTGGGAACGTCTCTCTCAGCAGCATCTGGATCAAAAACTGCCTCATGCTTTGATGCTGACCGGCCACAAAGGCATTGGCAAATTCCATTTTGCCAAAGCATTGGGTTATTACCAGTTGTGTCTGTCACCAGTGAATCATGTTGCCTGTGGTCGATGTAAAGGCTGTGAGCTGAATCAGGCAGAAACCCACCCGGACTTTTTTGTCTTGCGCCCTGAGGGCACCAGTCGGGTCATCAAAATTGATCAGGTGCGTCGGTTGACCGAGTTTTTGGCGAAAACCGCACAGCAAGGCGGCAAGAAGGTGGCTGTCATTGAGCCTGTCGAGGCGCTGAATGTGAATGCCGCCAACGCCTTGCTGAAAGGCCTTGAGGAGCCATCAGGCAACAGCTCTCTGATTCTGGTGTCTCATGTGCCCAGTCAGGTTATGGCGACGATCCGCAGCCGTTGCCAGCAAATAGCATTTCCTCTGCCATCGACCGAAGAAAGTCTGACCTGGTTAACGCCTCTGGCAGTGGGGCAGGATCCCGCCTATTTGCTGAGTTGTGCCGGTGGTGCGCCTCTGGCGGCACGAGATTTGTTAAGTGGTGACGCCCTTGAGCAGCGACAGGCGCTGGCTACTGGACTGCTGTCACTGGCTGACAACTCCCGTTCGGCACTGGATCTGGCGGCAGAGCTTCAGCGAGGAGAGGCGCTGCCGGTTATTGAGTCGTTGATGCAGTGGCTTCAATACGGTCTGAAGCGTCAGATGACCGAGGGTGTTGCCGTTGGCAACCCCAATGAAGACAAGCTGTTGGCCCTGATCGGATCGATACCCAGTGCAATCTTGTACCGCTTTTGGGATAAAATGGTGGCTGTGAAGCGCCAGTTGCTCAGCAGTGCCAACCCGAACAAGCAGTTGCTTCTGGAGGAGCTGATGATGGATTGGCAGGCCATGTGCCGTCAGTCTTCTCAGGTTGCGCAAAGTAGACAGCAAGTGATGAATGGATTACTTTAACGACTTGGCTGAATAATCGATTGAGTGAGGATGTATGCAGGGATTGGGAGGCGGTGCCCGCAACGGTATCCTGTCATTGACCATTAAAGATAAAGCGGTGCTGTACGCTGCTTATATGCCATTTGTTCAAAATGGTGGCTTGTTCATACCCACCAACAAGAGCTATAGCCTGGGCGATGAGGTCTTTATGTTGCTCAACTTAATGGATGAGCCGGAAAAGATTCCCGTGGCAGGCAAGGTTGTATGGGTCACTCCGAAAGGGGCTCAAGGTAATAGGGCGGCTGGGGTTGGTGTTCAGTTCAGTGATCAAGACGATACTGCTGCCAACAAGATTGAAACTTATCTGGCGGGTTCGCTGGAGTCAGATCGCCCGACCCATACCATGTAGCGCTTAAGACTCTGCGGGGAACCGTAATAAAAATACGGTATTAATAAAATACGGTATTAATAACTATAGCAAAAAGGCCAGAAATTCCTGGCCTTTTTTATTGCTGAAGTTGAAGTGTTGTCATTTTTAGTGAAGTAAGAGGTTTGTATGTTAGTTGATTCCCATTGCCACCTGGATCGTCTCAAGTTGAACAAATACGATGGCGAACTGGACGCTGCTTTACAGGCCGCTCGAGAGCGCGGCGTGGAGAAGATGCTGTGCGTGGGTATTAGCCTGGATAATCGTCAAGTCGTGACTGAGCTGGCGGAAGCACATCCTGATGTGGTCGCCTCCGTGGGCGTACATCCTCTGGATGTGGACGCAGGATTGGCTACCGAAGATCAGCTGGTCGCCTGGTCCGAGCATCCCAAAATTGTGGCTTTAGGTGAGACTGGGCTGGATTACTACTACAGCGATGAGACCAAAGCTGTACAGCAGGAAAGTTTTGCCACGCATTTGCGCGCCGCCAGTGCGGCCAAATTACCGGTCATTATCCACACGCGTGACGCCCGCCAGGACACTCTGGATCTGATTAAAGAGCATGGTAGTGAAGAGTACGCCGGTGTGCTGCATTGCTTTACCGAAAGCTGGGAAATGGCTTCCGCTGCCATGGATATGAATTATTACATCTCACTGTCTGGGATTGTGACCTTTAAAAATGCAGAAGAGCTGAGAGATGTAGCGCGGAAAATGCCACTGGACAGATTGTTGGTTGAAACCGATTCGCCTTATCTCGCGCCAGTTCCGTACCGCGGAAAACCCAATGAACCGGCTTTCGTCCGTGAAGTCGCTGAATTTGTCGCCGACCTCAAAGGCATCAGTTACGAAAAACTGTGTGAGATCACCGGAGAGAATTTCCACCGCTTGTTCTACAAGGCGTGATCTCTAACGAATACGTTCAGAGTGCGATGCTGAAGCTTGTTTTGCGTTCAGGTTGCAGGCATCGCGTCTCTGATGTGCTCATACGCGCTCGCTGACTGCTTCTGAGGACTCGTGTTCTGAGTCCTACCCACCAGTTTGGTTTCCCGCCACAAACGTTTAGAGAGCGACTCAATGGGCTCTCTGTCGGGAGTTGTTAGCCAGTCAACAATGGCTTTGGAAACGTCAGGATAGTGGCATTGGGGCGACGCAGGCGAATCGAGCCACTGGCGGATGGTGTCTTTGGACAAATGCTGCATGCGACTGCCCAGATCCAGTTCTTCCAATGCCAGAGCGTTTGATAGCTGCTCCATTTGTCCGTGCAAAGGCTTCACCAAAAGACGTTTGCCCAGATGCAAAGCCTCACTGGCCAGCTCGAATCCGGCATTACAGATGACACCGGATGAGCGATGCAGATCCTCTTTAAATCCCGTCAGACTCAGTGGACGTAGAGACACATTGTTCTCTTCTCTCGGCTCTTTAAATTTCCCGTAATACACGAACTGGGTGTCTGGAAATTGTTTCAGCAGAGGGATGACCACTTCAGGTGATTCGAAGCCCAGATACACCAGCACTTGATCCGCCGTATCTTTAGGCGGAGTGATGCTCAAATCGATGATCGGAGGCAGAATCGGCTGACCGAAATGATGCCAGTGCAGCCCCAGCTGTTGGTGACCGGGTGCAAAATGCTGGATGATTTTTTTGGATAACCAGGAATCGCCATCCATCGGCACGTCGTGCATAAAGGCGTATTGGTGTCCTAGGGTGATGCAGGGGATGCCTTGCCGCTTGGCTGCCCAGGCGGTAATGGGCTCAAAGTCACAGATGACCAGATCGTATCCGCTCAGATCCAGCTCACGAATGTCGCGATATAGCTGAGTAAAATTATTTTGTCGAAAAGTGGCCAAAGTTTGAATCTGGCCTTTATGAGTGACAAAGCTCAACCCCTGACGACACTCCCATTGGCCGAAAGGGGCCATATCGAAGTATTCATCACGGGCGCGGCCTGAAAACAGGTACTGAACATCTACATTAGCGGCTTGTAAATGGGTGTTCATCGCGCGGGCGCGGCTTATGTGACCGTTACCGGTACCCTGAACACCGTAAAATAACTTCATAAAGCTCCTGCAATCAGTGATGTAAAAAAGCCATCTCTAGGAGACAGCCAAGAGGGTGAAACTTAGCGTGGCAATGCTGTAGCCCAGCACGGCTCCGGCCACTGTGTCAGTGGGGAAATGGACTCCCAGAAGCACCCGCGACATACCTACAGCGCAGGCCCACGGGTACAGCATCCAGCCAACGCCCGGCAGTAAGTAATACGCCAGAGTTGCGGCCAGAAACGCAGCTGATGTGTGGCCGGAAGGAAAGCTAAACTGGTCGCTGGGCTGCACCACGCTCTGGAATCCGGGAATCGCCTGAGGTGGCCGATTGCGACGGAATTGAGATTTCAGGACAAAGTAACAACCCCGTTCTACGACAAAAGCGGCGAGAACCAGCGTGAAAATATCGTAAGTCTGGCTCAGCAGAAGGGCGAGGGCGGCGATGATATATAGATGGCCATCAGCGGTTCTGGATACCCAGCGGCTCATTCGGGTGAGTTGTTGCAAGTGGCGGCGGCGCAGACACCAGTCGAAGGTGACCAGATCGTAATTATGGAGGTTTTGTAACAGTTTCATATCAGTTACCCCGTCTATCAGAGTTGACCGTCACCTGACGGTCGTGGCGCTCGCCTGTTGTTATGGTTGTGTAGCAGCAGGCTCTGGGTGGCTCTATGTCTGTCTTCAGGTAATTCCTCATGGATTTTAGATTATTTAGCTGTTGTGACAGACAGATGAGGTTTTGGTGACAGTTTCGTGTCAGTGGTGTCTGAGGTTTCGGCTTTTTTACGTGCGAGGCAGTGGGGCGGCGGTATAATGCCTGTTAATATGTGAGCTTGTGTTTTATTAAATGCGTCGGGGGACGAATGCAAACAGGATCTATTCAACAACAATTGCTGACTATGCTGGAGCTGCAGGACAGCATGAATACCAAGGTGAACACCGATTGGCGCAGTCAGAACTTTGCCTGGTATCGGGCTATCTGGATTGAATGTGGTGAGTTGCTGGATCATTACGGCTGGAAGTGGTGGAAGAAACAGTCCCCGGACGTCGAGCAGGTTCAGCTTGAGTTGATCGATATCTGGCACTTTGGTTTGAGTATTTTGCTGCAATCCGGCGCATCACTGGATGAAATTACCGCACAGGTTGAGCAAGAATTGATCATCGAAACAGATGAAGCCGATTTCAGGCTTGATTTGGAGCGTTTTGCCGCAGATGTACTGAATCGTAAAAGTTTCTCGGTGACAGAGTTTGGTCGTTTGATGGCTGGCATCGACATGAATTTCGACATGCTGTTCAAAGGCTACGTGGGCAAAAATGTACTCAACTTTTTCCGTCAGGATCACGGCTATAAAGAGGGTACTTATGTAAAAGTCTGGAATGGCAAGGAAGATAACGAGCATCTGGTGGAAGCCTCCATGCAGTTAGATGCCTCCAGTGACAGCTTTAAAACCGATCTGTATGACGCACTGAGCCAGAGGTATCAGGTCGCTACTGCGTAACAGAGAAGGGGTTTAATGAGATCAATTATCATTAGTTTAACCTTTTTGATGCATTTTTCTGATGAATCCCTATAATGCACCACCGCCTGATGGGCGTTTTTCGACGCTCGTCTCCACTTTCATAAATAGAGCGTAAACGGAGATTTATCGTGAAAGCACCCGTACGTGTTGCCGTGACTGGCGCAGCCGGTCAAATCAGCTACTCCCTGTTGTTCCGCATTGCCGCTGGCGAAATGCTGGGCAAAGATCAGCCTGTAATCCTGCAAATGCTTGAAATTACTCCAGCTCTGGATGCCCTGAAGGGTGTTGCCATGGAGTTGGACGACTGTGCATTCCCTCTGTTGGCTGGCCTGGTTTGTACCGATGACCCCAATGTAGCATTCAAAGATGCCGATTACGCTCTGTTGGTTGGTGCACGTCCTCGCGGTCCTGGTATGGAGCGTAAAGATCTGCTGGAAGCAAACGCCGCGATCTTCTCTGTTCAGGGTAAAGCGATCAACGATCACGCTTCACGTGATATTAAAGTTCTGGTTGTCGGCAACCCTGCCAACACCAACGCTCTGATTGCTCAGCGTAACGCTCCGGACATTGACCCACGTCAATTCACTGCCATGATGCGTTTGGATCACAATCGCGCCATGAGCCAGCTGGCTGAGAAAACTGGTAAAACCATCAATGACGTTCAAAACGTTATTATTTGGGGTAACCACTCAGCAACTCAGTACCCAGATATCCACAACACCAAGGTTGACGGTGCGGATGCCATGGGTCTGATCGATCAGGCTTGGTACGAAAACGACTTCATCCCGACTGTTCAGCAGCGTGGTGCAGCGATCATTAAAGCTCGTGGTGCTTCTTCTGCGGCTTCTGCTGCAAACGCTGCCATCTTCCATATGCGTGACTGGGCTTTGGGTACTCCAGAAGGTGACTACGTCACTATGGGTGTTTACTCCGATGGTTCATACGGTATCGAAAAAGGTCTGATTTACGGCTACCCATGCGTTTGCAAAAACGGCGACTGGGAAGTTGTTCAGGGTATTGAGCTGAACGATTTCTCCAAGAGCAAGATGCAAGCCACTGAGCAAGAACTGAAAGAAGAGCGTGATGCAGTAGCAGAGTTGCTGCCATAATCCGGTCTTACTCAGGCTTCAAAAAGAGCGCGGTTTAATCCGCGCTTTTTTTTGTCTGATTTTTAAGGGTCCCCGTTTATATTCAGATTTGTCCCATAGAGCCTCAGAGACAAATGCTAGCCTTATGTTGAACCTGTTGCGGCTTTTAATCGTAAACAGAATAGACAGAAAGGTAGGTTCATATGGTGACTGTCAGACGCAATCAAGGAGACCGGGTAAGCCTGCTGCTTGAACCCAATCATTCACTGCCGGCAGACATACAAGCGGTATTAACGTTTGGGATTTTCGTGCCCGCATTGCTGACCAGTTTTGTTTTTTTGATGCTGGGGGCCTGGTTGGTGATCCCCTTTATTTTTGCCGAAACGGCTTTGCTTGGCGGGGCATTGTATTGGGTGCGCTTGCGCTGTGAGGCCCGTGAAGAGCTGCTGATCAGTGGCAAAGGTGTGGCGGTGCGCAAGCAAGTTGGCCGGCTTTCGCAAGTCTGGTGGTTTGAGAGAGCCCACTTGTCGCTCATGTTAGGTGTGAACGAGGGCAGTGAGCTGCGTCATGTCACCTTGTGTGGTGACGGGGGGTTGCTTGAAATTGGTGACTTTCTCAATGAAACGGACTTGAAGCTTCTGTTAGGCCAGCTAAATCAACAAGGGTTGCCAACAAAAAAGCATATTCAGTGGGGCTTTCTGGCATGTTGATCCCGAGAGACAGCAGTCTTTAGTAAGAAGAAAAGCCTCGAAAGGCTTTTATACGTATCAAAGCTTTCTCATTTCATCTCTGTTTGAGATGAAACAGACATTTCTCAGCTTGGGGGCGATATAATCATCTCCCTGAAAATTTATTATCAGCAGTAATTAAGGATAAGGTTTTTCATGGCATACCCAAAAATTGGTAATTTGGCTCCGGCATTTACTCTTCAGAAGCAAGATGGCACAAAGGTCAGTCTTAAAGATTTTCGCGACAAAAAGAATGTCGTACTGTATTTCTACCCTAAGGCTATGACTCCAGGCTGTACCACACAAGCTTGCGGTATCAGGGATACACAAAAAGAGTTGGAGGCACTTGATACTGTAGTTTTAGGTGTTAGCCCTGATCCTTACCCACGTTTGCAGAAGTTTATTGATAAGCACGAACTCAACTTTGATCTTTTGTCGGACGAAGACCATGCGATTGCAGATAAGTACGGTGTTTGGGGCTTGAAGAAGTTCATGGGGAAAGAGTTTATGGGGTTGATCCGGACGACTTTTATCATCGGTAAAGATGGTCGTTTGAAAGACGTTATGGATAAATTTAAAACCAAATCACATCACGATGACCTTTTGGCTCGCTTAAACGAGCTGGAACTCTAGCACTCTGGTTTGGTTGTCATTTAGGTCCTTATTTAAAAAAAATACGAAAGCATGGACAGTTCAAATTATGATTTTTACCTTTTGATTTTCGTCAGAAGGTTGATCAAGTTGTGAGCTGTTGGGTCGCCTGCTGTTCCCACTTTGGTCTTAAATTTGAGCCTGATTAGACACATAAACTCTAATGCTCTTCATCCCTTATTGTTAATGGATGAGCACATTAATCCGTAATCGTTAACGCTAGTGAAGTATTGTCACTTAAAGCCACTGCTTGGCACGTATCTGGCTGGTTTATTTGCTTTATAACGAATAGTTTTGTCAATCCTGATATTCGCTCCTAAAGCGTAGGTAGCTGTTTCATGGAAGCATGGCATTGGGGGGAGATCTTACCTGGCCCTACACGCAATGACTGCATTGTTAATACGGGAAAGTCGTGTTTCAGGCCCTAATGAAAAGTAATGACAACAACGGTACGCAAGACAACTATGGTAGATGACACTGAAATGCTCGTTGATGAGCACCCTGGCTATCAATCTCCAACAAAAGGGTATTCTGGCAACCAGCAAACCCTGGCTAGTCGCTTGCGTCGTCTTCATGATCTGTTAACTGATAGGCATGAAAGTTATCAATTACATTGCAATGCTTATCTGGAGGCAGGACGCCGCATGTTTGATGCGGACGAGGCTCTGCTGCTACGGTTGAGGTTTTTACAGGATGAGGCGGTAGTAGAGGCGCACAGCGGCGACAAACTGGCCAATCTTGACTCTGTCAGTAGTGAAGTACCATGGTGTTCTGAGATTATTGAACAAAAAAGGGTCACATTTCAGAGTAATTCTTCTGTGAACTCTGAAACCGTGACCTATAATGAGTTCGTCATTCGGGGATATTTATGTGCCCCGGTCTTTGTAACTGGCCAATTGTTTGGGGTTCTTTGCTTTCTGCGAGGAACAACAGAAAAAAGTGGTTTTACAGATGAAGATACTGAAACAATCGAATTAATGGCAAAAGGAGTGGCCAAAATGATAGAACTTCAGCGGGTTCAGCCCGTCGATCAAGAAAAGCTACGTGCAGGCTTTGCTACGGAAGGCGTCAGAACATTTGAAGAGTATGTCCAGCTTGCGCGTTTACCAGAAGTTTACGGGGTACCTGGAAGAGTTGTTGACGTTTTGCAAAAGAGGATTGGCAAGTGTTCCTTGTCTATTGACTTTATTGCAGAAGAAATGAATCTCTCTAAAAGAACTTTGCAGAGACGATTGCAACAACAGAACATCAGTTTTGCCCAATTACGCGATCAGGTGCGCTTTCACCATGCGATCACCTATCTTGTCGAGCAAACCATGAGCATTGATAGCATCTCTGCTTCTCTGGATTTCTCGGATCGTACCAGCTTTACCAA
>NZ_CBFIHX010000048.1:0-25806 GCF_965662505.1 Pseudomaricurvus sp.
TACCATAGTCGCCCCAAGAATAAGGGTCATTCTTATCTTTAGCCCTTGCGGCATTGCCTAAAGTAGCGCTTAAAGTCGCCTTAAATGTACTGTTGCTATTGAGTAAATCTTTATCTGCCAGCATCCCCAATTTTGTGGCAGCGTCATAAGTGGTTCTAGGGTTAGATCTGGCCCAGCACATTTTTACTATGTGGTCTTGCCCCTTAAAGGAAACATTTTTCGCAGTCAAAGTCATTAAGGATTGGGTTAGCACCAGTGAGCCAGCCCGCTCAGATGTCCACTCTACACCTTTTTTATTATTAGATTGCTCTATAGCGTTCGCTAATAAACCTGAAAATGCATAAGTTTTATTAACAATCGTCGGATTATAATTGCGCATGCCCTTTAACTTGCTGCCCAACGGGGAGTAAAACAAGTCAAAATCGCATTTTAACGCGGCACTACCACCAAACATCTTGTCTAGTCTTTTAACCACCTCACGAGCAGCTTGCTTTGGATCATTATATGACGTATCAGCAATAACCACTTTCCGGTCGTCTTTCGAAGTTATTCGACCATTATTCCTATAAGTAACATCGAGATCATCATTACCAGCTTTTGTAACGGTATAGACACCTGGCTTCTCCCTGCTCCCCTTCGAAATACTCTGATACTCATCACTGAGCGCTAGGCTTGTAATGGCTAACACATCATTAGGACGGCGCTCTACCGTGGCCACAATACCTGGTACGTACACCACGACTTGCTGAAAGCTGTTTGTTTTAAAATCATTGATATTGGGAATAAACACATTGTCTTTGCCGGTTAGGCCGGTTGACAAGGCTTTTAGATGCTTCAATGCCATTAAGGGATAGTAGTAACCCGCCTTTGCCGCCTGTTCCAGTATCAAGGCGTCTTTTTGGGTGTTGGGGGTAAAGATTACCGTCTTCCCTGTTTCAGGGGTGCTTAATTGCAAGCCTGAAGCGGATTTTACTAACTTCATATGTCAATCCTTTGATCTTTTCTTAAGTCGGTAGCTAAATAAGTAAACAAGTTTTGGTAATGGGCTATCAATTTAATGCCAACTGTTAAAAATACAATCTATAAACAGCGCCATTACTTTCAAAATTGAGCAGTTCTATTTCACAAAGAAAAACACTCTCCGATTGAACTCACTCCCCCATAGGTACGAATTAGCCTTACTATCAGCTTGATTTTGTGCAATTCATTGAAGGAAAGGGACGAAGAAATACCAAGCATGGGAGGCTCCTTTTCCTTGGAGTGATGGCGAGTGAACAGCGCGTGTCTATACACGTTCCTTTTGTATGGCCGAATGGTAGCTTGGATGCTGTAATGTGTTCAACAAGATTGAGGCTAATGCCAACTGATTTGACCACCGATGAGATTCCTTTCTCATTCGGTGACAGAGTAAGCCATTCAAAGGACTGATTTGATTTTTACAATTAATGCTTTAGAAGCAAATCAGTGTGTGGAACGCGGCGCATGATCACTTACGCCGACTTCGCCTCCGTCACCACACTCTGAATCGGAAACATACAGGTAAAGGTACTGCCTTTGCCCAGCTTACTCTGAATATCCAGCTTGGCGCCGTGACGTAACAGTACGTGCTTGACGATCGCCAGCCCCAGACCGGTGCCACCGGTTTTTGACTGACGACTGCCATCCACGCGGTAGAAACGTTCTGTCAGGCGGGGAAGATGAACGGTGTCGATGCCTTCACCTTCGTCGGTAACGGCCACATTTAAACCCAGACTGCTTTGCTCCACATCGATCGACACTTCTTTGCCGTCCGCTGAATATTTAACGGCGTTGAATATCAGATTGGAGAAGGCACTTTGCAGCTCTTGTTCGTTACCCAGCAGCGCCAGGTTATCCGGGCAGTTGAGTTTGAAACTGTGCTGATGATCACCGGAGAATGCTATTGCGTCACCGCGGATTCGCTGCAGTAACGGTTTGAGAGCCACCGGTTTGTGCGTATTGTGGCGATCGTCCGTTTCCAGCTTGGACAGCGCCAACAGGTCGTTAATCAGGCTGGTCATCCGAATCCCTTGCTGCTCCATCTGTTGCAGGGCTCGCTCCCAGGGCGCCGGCAGATCCGGTGACATGCTGAGGGTCTCCACATAACCGCGGATGACGGTGAGCGGCGTGCGCAGCTCATGGGAGACATTGCCAACGAAGTCTTTGCGCATCTGCTCCAGCTTGTGCAGGCGGGTGACGTCTCTCACCAGAACCAGACATTCACCCTGACCAAAACGGGTAATCTGATATTGCAGATGTACATCACCGGTATGAGGCGAGGGCAGATCGAGAGGTTCGGTATACTCCCCTTTGTCCATGTATTGAATGAATACGGGATGGCGCACGTAGTTGAAGATCGGGTTGCCCTGGTCCTGATGCCTGAGGTGCAACAGGTGACCGGCAGCGGCGTTGTACCAGTCTATATTGCCCTGACGGTCGAGTAACAAAATACCGTCGCGCAGGGCAGAGGTGATTTCCTGTCCGCGTTTGACCACCGCCTGCAGACGCTTCTTTTCACGCCGCTGACGCTTCTGCAGTCGCACAATATTATCGAAGATGTCACCCCAGATACCGCTGGCATCAGGTGGCTGAATACGACGGGAGTTTTGCAGCCAGGCATCCAGACGATGCATTTGCCACAGCATCCAGGCCATGTAGACTGCGCCACCGGCAATGAGTGTCCAGGTCAGGTAGCCATTCATTAATCCGAAGACCACACACACCAGTGTGCAAACAATGATCCGCCGGATTTCAGCGGAAAAACCTCTGTTCAATGTTGATTCCCTTCGTGCTGTTGACTGAGTTGCCTGATTGGTCGTGGTTGACCAACAGCTGTGGAGTCTAAGAAGTGCCGGACTGGCAATGGGTACTGAAAAAGCGGGTGCTGACGACGGATCTGAGATTCAATCCAGCAAGACAAGGCTGAATGATGAGTGATGATTTGGGATGGCAATGGGTTAGACAACCCTTGCTTTTGCACAGTGATCGGCACGTTACAGACCTTAAAGATCGTCAGTAATGGCTTCATCAACCGCTTGATCAACTTCTTTGGCCGCATCACGGGTGGCATGGCCAATGTCACGTGTAACGTCCCGGGTAGTATGACCAATCTCCTTGCCAATTTTTTTGGCGCTGGTACAACCACCAGCAACCAGAGCTGACATCAGGATCATCGCTGAAATTACCAGTGTGCGTTTCATCAAGCCCTCTACCTTTTGACTCTGTGCCCTGGGTCTGACTTAGACCGAAGACTGAAACATCACACTGTATTCATGTGGCGCGGAAAGTCCAGTAAAGATGACACACCGCAAACGGGTGACAACCCTCAAATTTCTTTCACGGCAGACACTTTCAGCGAGAATCGATATCCCGCACCGCGCACGGTTTGCACAAAACGGTCGTGATCGTCCTGTTGCAGCGCCTTGCGCAAGCGACGGATATGCACATCCACGGTGCGCTCTTCCACATACACATTGCCGCCCCAGACGTGATCGAGCAGCTGGCTGCGGGTGTAAACACGCTCCTGGTGCGTCAGGAAGAATTCCAGCAAACGGTACTCGGTAGGACCCATCTGCACTGGCGTGTCATTGATGGTGACACGGTGGCTGACAGGATCGAGGGTTAAACCGTCAACAGTAATCGGGCCACTGTCTGCCAGAGTATCGGTACGACGCAAAACCGCCTTCAGGCGCGCGACCAGTTCGCGAGGCGAGAAGGGCTTGGTGATGTAATCATCGGCACCGACTTCCAGTCCCTGTACTTTATTATCCTCTTCGCCCTTGGCGGTGAGCATAATAATGGGCACCTGCGAAGTCACCTCGTCACGCTTCAGGCGACGGGCCAGCTCGATACCACTGGTGCCCGGCAGCATCCAATCCAGCAGCACCAGATCAGGCTTGCGATCCACGATCAGGCTGTGCGCCTGCTGTGCATCTTCGGCCTCCATACAGTGATAATCCGCCATCTCCAGAGCAATGCGGAGCATGTCCCGGATGGAGGACTCATCATCGACGATCAATATTGTTTTCTGGGGCATCATCTCTGCCTTTGCTGTTTTCTGATACGGGCATTAAATAGTGTTTTTGTGAATCTTTTGTTACAGCCTCGGGTTTAAATATAGCTGTCACATAGCGCCACTGTCAGATTTTCCGTTTTCAGGCCAATCTGTGACACACCCCACACAGCAACAGCCTTTCACTGAAACCAGCCATTGAAGGAGGATAGCGACGCTAAGAGCCGCTATCGAAGAAGATAGTCCGCAACAATACCGGCGAAAATCGCAAATCCGGCCCAGTTGTTGTTGAGAAACGCTTTGAAACACTGATCCCGATCGCGATGGCGAATCAGGTATTGCTGATACACAAACAAGCCCGAGGCTGCCACGAGTCCCAGATAGTAGACCGACCCCAACTCAAACCGCTGACCCACCATCATCAGGGTCACGATAACCATCACCTGCAGGCTGCCGGTCATCACCCGATCCTGATCGCCAAACAGCACGGCGGTGGATTTCACCCCAATCCGCAAATCGTCGTCGCGATCCACCATCGCGTAGAAGGTGTCATAAACCACCGTCCAGATCACTGCAGCGGTGTAAATCAGCCAGCATTCCGCGGGTACCTCACCGGTCTGGGCGGCAAAGCCCATGGGGATACTCCAGGCAAAGGCAGCACCCAACACCACTTGCGGCAGATGGGTATAGCGCTTCATAAACGGGTAACAGCCGGCCAGCGCCACCGCGCCCAGGGACAGCAGAATCGTCAGCTTGTTGGTAAACAACACCAGTACAAAAGACAGCAGACACAGCAGCACACACACCGCCAACGCTTCCTTCGGCTGAATTTTACCGCTGGCCAGAGGCCGCTCGCGGGTGCGTTTGACGTGACCATCCACGTTGCGATCGGCGTAGTCGTTGATGGCACAACCAGCCGCGCGCATGGACACCACCCCCAATACGAAAATCAGCAGTACATCCCAATCAGGCAAGCCACCGGCGGCCAGCCACAGTCCCCACAGCGTCGGCCAGAGCAGCAACAGCCAGCCAATGGGACGATTCATACGGGTTAGCTGCCAGTAGTAGGGCAGGTGATCCCAGACCAGCAACCCCGACAACGGGCCCGACCGCTTTGGTGCAGCCTTCGCGGTTTTTGCCGAGGGCCCACGGCTGGCCGGTTTGGCAGCCTTTGGCTTCTGCGGTGGGCGATTTGGCTTCTTGGACTTTCTCTTCTTGGCTGGAGTCATGTTGTGGCTTTCTGTTAATTGAGTATCTACGGACGTCTGACTAAGTATCTAGGGACGTCTAATTAAGTATCTACACGGGCGTCGGCAGTGTAACGGCTAGAGGGTATCGATGAAATCCGGCAGAAACACTTCCCCCACCAGAATGGGCTTGTTTTGAACGTAGAACACAGAGCGACGCCCCCAAAGGGTCTGGTTTTGCAGCTGTGCATCACAACCTTGAACAACAGCAGCCGGCAAACGGCTATCGCCTTGGCCGAAACAGCTGATCTCCAGAGGGTCCCGCTGCAGCGATGGCTGTTTGAACAACCAACCACCCAGCGGCTGGTTATTGAGTTTTCGCAAATGCCGCAGTGAGCCGGTTAAAGAGCGCTCCGGCAGCAGGCTTCTGGCCCACACCCAGGGTTGGTTGTGGCCTTTGAGGATGACTTCACGAATCAACACCCGCGCGCGCGGCGAGATCCCCAGCGCTCTGGCTTCCATGGGTTCCGCTCGACCCCAGTGTTGCGTCAGCACCTCGACCGAAAACGCACCCTGACTGTGGGCCTGCAGCCGGGCGGTGAGCGAGCCCGGGTGCTTTAGCCAGTCGAGTAGGGTGCTGTGTTTTGACTGAACGTGCTGTGACTGGCCCTGCAGACTGAGTGTCAGGGCAGTGGCCGAGTGCCAACTATGGGCACCGTTTTTCAGGGAAATCGGTAGCATAAATCATCAAATTGTTCGGAATTACAGCAGCCGGGGACAAGAAGTGCTTTACCACCGCCAAGCCAATTGGTTTAATGCGGGTCGATAATAACAAAAACTGCGTTTTTATAAGGAATTTCCTATGCACAAGAGTGACTTAGTTGAGTCGGTTGCCAATACCGCCGACCTGCCGAAAGACAAAGCAAACGATGTGGTTTCAGCCATTTTCGAAGAAATTACTAACGCCCTGAGCCGTGACGACAGCGTCAACCTGGTCGGTTTTGGCTCTTTCACCCAGCGTCATCGTGCCGCCCGCACCGGCCGCAGCCCGAAAACCGGTGAAACCATTCAGATTCCAGCCAGCACCTCAGTCGGTTTTAAACCCGGTAAAGCCCTGAAGGACGCCGTTAACTGAGTGTGTTAGAAACACTGAAGTGTATTAGCTCTGCTGACAGAGGCCTATCAGCCCCTCAATGCCCCAACAGTTAATGCCCTAAAAACGAAAGCCCCGGCTTTCGTTTTTTTGTTTTACAGGAGACGATTTTGCACACCAACAGCCAGGAGGTTACTTCAGCATGAGCCTGACAACACGGATTTTAATTGCCATGGCGGCCGGCCTGGGGGTTGGCATACTGATCAACCTGATCGACAACAGTGGCTTGTCCGGTTCCACCTTGCAACACTGGCTGGACGACATCTTGGTCAATGGCGTGCTGGATGCGGTGGGCAAGATGTTTGTCGCCTCGCTCAAACTGCTGGTTGTACCGCTGGTGTTTGTCTCACTGGTGTGTGGTTCCAGTGGACTCGGGGAAAACTCCCGTATGGGCGCCATGGCGGGTAAAACCCTCGCACTCTATCTGGTTACCACCGCTGTCGCGATCAGCCTGGCGCTGCTGCTGGGTGCCCTGATTCGCCCCGGCGACGGCATCGGACTGGAAGCCGCCACTGCCTTTTCGGCCCAGAACGCTCCCTCCCTCAAGGACGTCCTCGTCAGTATTGTCCCCAGCAACCCGGTGAAAGCCATGGCTGAGGGCAATATGCTGCAAGTGATTGTCTTCTCACTGTTGATGGGGATAGCCATCTCTCGCTGTGGTGAGGCCGGCCAGACCGTGCGCGAGTGGTTCGTCAATCTGGACTCGGTCATCATGAAAATGGTCGGCATCCTGATGGAGCTGGCCCCCTACGGTGTTTTCTGTTTGCTGGCCAAGCTGTTTGCCGAACTGGGTGCGGGCGCCATCATTGAACTGAGCCTCTACTTTTCCACCGTGGTTTTGGCGCTGCTGCTGCACTGCTTTGGGGTGTATGGCCTGATGCTCAAGTTGCTGACGCGGGTCAATCCGATTGCCTTCTTCAAGCATCTGCGACCGGTGATGATGTTTGCCTTTTCCACCTCGTCCAGCAGTGCCACTCTACCGGTGACACTCAGAACGGCCGAGGAAAAACTGGGTGTGGATAACCGCGTTGCCTCGTTTACTATCCCGCTGGGTGCCACCATCAATATGGACGGCACCGCCATTATGCAGGGCGTCGCGACCGCGTTTATTGCCCAGGCGTATCAGATTGATATTGGCCTCACGGGGTATTTGACCGTGGTACTGACCGCCACACTGGCCTCTATTGGCACCGCGGGTGTGCCGGGTGTAGGGCTGATTACTCTGGCCATGGTGCTGCAGCAAGTGGGTCTGCCGGTGGAGGGCATCGCTCTGATCATCGGCGTCGACCGTCTGCTGGATATGATCCGCACCGCGGTCAATGTGACGGGCGATTCGATGGTGACGATGACCGTCGCTAAAAGTGAAGATGCCTGGAATCAGCAAGTGTTTGAAAACAGCGGCAAGCCTTAAGATGAGCTAAGCTGAAGTCCATCAGCACGATGGACTCAGACCCTATGACAGCCCCTATGAAAGAAACCGGCAAAATCAATTACGTTGAACTCCCCGCCCGCAACCTGGAAGCCACCAAGCGCTTCTTTGGCGAGGCGTTTGACTGGTCGTTTGTGGATTATGGCCCGGAATACGTCGCGTTCGACAATGCCGGCCTGGACGGCGGCTTTTTCAAATCGGATCGGGTGGCCACCACCGAAAACGGCAGCGTACTGGTGGTGCTCTACAGCGACGCTCTCGAAGACACCCTCGCCAGAGTCACCTCAGCCGGTGGCGCTATCCTCAAAGACATCTTCTCATTCCCCGGTGGCCGACGCTTCCACTTCAGCGATCCCAACGGCAACGAGTACGCCGTCTGGTCTGAGCCAGAAAACTAGCGATTAACGATCAAGCCCGCTGCAGGCTTATGCCTGCAACTGCTGGGCAATATTATCCAGCTCTTCCGAGGACTCCAGTACCGCTTCAACCGCCTGCTGCGCTCTGTCTCTGTCCAGTTGTAACTCACGGAACAACGCGTCTGGGATCCCCTGGCGCGGTCCCTGGCCAATGCCGTGTTGCTGCAGCAGCCGCTGAGCGATAAGCACCAACTTGGCGTATTCGCCGTGCTCGACCTCGGCAGGGCTGCTGTTGTTCTGGTGCCGCAGTGCGATGATCACTTCATCCGGCATGCCCCACAGCTGCATCAGCCAGCTGGCAATCTGCTCGCGAGTCACCCCCAGGATATAGAACTCTGCGAGGTGCGGCGGCATGTGAGTATTCACTTCCATGCACCGACAAATTCGGTTGAACTGCGGCGGGAAGACTTCGGCCAAAACCAGCCAGCCGAAGTTGTGCAACAAACCAGAGAGGTAAGCCATACCAAAACCAGGACGGTGCTCGCGAGGAATGACTCTGACCAGCCCCTCTACCGTGGCGGCGGTATACACCGCTTGTTTCCAGTAGGATGTAGCGCCGTGGACACCGTCTTTGGGAATCGACATGGTTTTCCCCAGCGCCAGGCCCAGTGCCAAATTCAGCACCATATCAAAACCCAACACGCGAACGATGGCATCGTGGATAGAGCGAATTTTTCCCGGCGCCGAGTAATAGGGGGAGGAAGCCCAGCTAACCACTTGCGCCGCCAGACTGGGATCGACTTCGACGATGTTGGCCAGATCCCCCACATCGGCATTGGGGTCGACTCTCAGATTGATGATCCGCTGTGCGGTTTCCGGTAATGGAGGAAGCTCCAGGGTTTCTTCGAGGCGCTGCTTGATGCGCTTCGCGGTAAAGGTTTTCACCGCCGCCAGCAATTCCTCTTCATCCGGCCCCCGGGTTTTGAGTTTCTGTTCGAGACTGTCCAGCGATACGGTGATGTCACCGACGATGGCACCGGAGACCATCAGGGCAAAATCCTCTTGATGGATTTCCAGCAGCTCATCGGCGCCCGAATCCAGCAGTACCAACTGCTTGTCCAGCAAGCGCTGATCCACCAGAGTGGGCAAGCCACCCAGTTTGGGCAGCGCCGGAACGGACGTCAGTTGGTGTTTGTCGAGAAAGCCTTTTAGCTCGTCATTGCAGGTCGGCTGCAGATCGCGCCCCAGCAACTGATTGGCCTCGTGAATATCAAACAGCCCATCGGCACTGGCGATGACCTGTACTCGACCTTCACCATCCTGCAGCAGTAGCGAGCGAGCTGCACCCACTTCACGAAGGTGCTGTTCATGGGGGAGATCGCTGATGCTGTAGACATTACTGTCATCAGGGCGCAACGCCACCGAATAACTGACGTTCTGCTTCTCCAGTAACTGCGAAACACTGGTTGGAACCGGCACAATCTTCTCCTAAATACATCTGGCCAGCGCTAAGCGCAGGCATATCTCTAGACACTAGCATAGTTCTCACTGCTGCCCAGCCAGCGGCTGATCAGCGCGTCCACCACCTCTGGGTGGACTGTCATAATATGGCTAGCCACTTCCTTGATCCGCGGCAGCAAAAAGCCATCCCGCTGCAAATCCGCCAGACGGAAATTCACCTCGCCGGTTTGTCGCGTGCCCAGGACCTCACCGGGGCCGCGCAATTCCAAATCTTTCTCCGCGATGACAAAACCGTCGTTGGTTTCGCGCATCACTTTTAAACGTTCACGACTGTACTGTGATAACGGCGAGCCGTACAACAGCACACAGTGACTGGCAGCGGAACCGCGTCCGACCCGACCGCGCAGCTGGTGCAATTGCGCCAGCCCCAGTCGCTCGGGGTTTTCAATAATCATCAGGCTGGCGTTGGGCACATCCACCCCCACCTCAATCACGGTGGTGGCCACCAGCAGCTGCAATTCACCCGTCTTAAACAGGGTCATCTGTTGTTCTTTATCGGCAGCCTTCAAGCGTCCATGAACCAGCCCCACACGAATGTCCGGTAATGACTCACTCAGAGAGTGAGCTACCGCTTCGGCCGCCTGCGCCTCCAGCGCTTCGGACTCTTCAATTAGGGTGCATACCCAGTAAGCCTGTCGCCCCTCGAGGCAGGCGGCGCGCACCCGCTCCACTACCTCGTGACGGCGCTCGTTGGTGATGGCCACCGTCGACACCGGTGTCCGACCCGGCGGTAGCTCGTCAATGATCGAGCAGTCCAGATCGGCGTAGGCACTCATGGCCAGGGTGCGAGGAATAGGGGTTGCGGTCATGATCAACTGATGAGAACGGCGTTTGTCTTTGGCTTTTTCCCGCAGAGCCAGGCGCTGGTGAACACCAAAACGGTGCTGTTCGTCGATGATTGTGAGGCCAAGATCAGCGAACGTGACGTCATCCTGGAACAGCGCATGGGTGCCGACAATCACCTGAGCCTCGCCACTGGCAATCGCCGCCAACTGCTCGCGGCGGTCGGCCACCTTTTGTTTACCGCTGAGCCAGCCAACCTGAATGCCCAACGGCTCCAGCCACTGGGTAAAGCTCTGGCGGTGCTGCTCGGCGAGGATTTCCGTCGGCGCCATAATCGCCGCCTGCAACCCATTGCCCACCGCCTGCAAAGCCGCCAGTGCCGCCACCACGGTTTTACCGGAACCCACATCCCCCTGCACCAAACGCAGCATGGGAAAGGGCTGGGACAAGTCGGCGGCAATCTCAGCTGCTACCCGCTGCTGGGCACCCGTAAGGGTAAAACCCAGCTGCTGTTGAAAGCGGTCCAGCAGGTGCTGGGGCGTTGGCAACGGCTGCGCGCCTTCGGCCTGAATCTTTTGTCGCACCCGCAACATGCTCAGGTGATGCGCCAGCAGTTCTTCAAACGCCAGCCGCTGCTGGTAGGGGTGCGTGCCCAACAGCAATTCATCAATGGGAGCGTCTTTAGGGGGGTGATGAAGAAACGCCAGCGCTTCGCTCAGCGGGTAGGCTTCGCGTTTCCAGGCATCATCGGGGATCAATTCTTGAAGACTGTGACTGCCCATCAGCTCCAGCGCCTGTTCGGTGAGCTTGCGCAGTCGCTGCTGGGTGATGCCCTCGGTGGCGGGGTAGACCGGAGTCAGTCGCGATTCCAGCGCCGGAGGACTGCCGCCGTCGAGAAAATCGTATTCCGGGTGATAGAGCTCCAGCCCGGAGGCACCGCGGCGAGCCTCGCCAAAACAACGCAACCGGGCACCGGGCACCAGCCGCTTCTTCTGTGCGGCGGTGAAATGAAAAAACCGCAGACTGATCACTCCGCTGCCGTCCTGCAACCGACACATCAGGCTTCGACGGCGACCGAAGACCACATCACTGGCCCGGATTTCCCCTTCAATCACCACACTGGCCATGGGCTGCACACCGCCGATAGGGGTCACCCGAGTGCGATCCATATAACGCAGGGGCAGGTGAAACAGCAAATCCTGAATGGAGTGGATATGGATTTTCGCCAACTTATCCGCCAGCTGAGCACCGACGCCTTTGAGCGCGGTAACCTCAACCTGAGCCAGAGACGGAGCGCTGTTCACTACCGAATTCACGGATCAGGTCTTCATCTGACACTGGTTGATGGCCTGACGCAGACGGTCAATGGCCTTGTGACGGGGAAAGCTCGCCCGCCAGGCCAGCGCCACGGTACGCTGGGGCGCCGGATCGGCAAAAGGCCGGGTCACCAGCACATCCGGCGAATAATTGGAGCCCGCCGCCGACAGCGGCAAAATGGTGATCCCCAAGCCGGAGGCCACCATGTGACGCAGGGTATCCAGCGAGCTGCCTTCGGAGGCAAAACGGGTGGCGGTGTGGTTTTCCAGACTGGGCTGCAGATTCGGGCAGGCTTCCAGCACCTGATCGCGGAAACAGTGACCCTCGCCCAACAGCAGCACCGGGTGACCATCAAAGTCGGACGGCACGATCTCGTCCTTGGCCGCCAGCGGGTGGTCATGACTCATCAGCACCACAAACGGCTCGTCGTAAAGCGTCTGGGTAACCACATCCGGCTCGGTAAACGGCAGGGCCACGATAATCGCATCCAGATCGCCTTTACGCAGCCTTTGACGCAAAGTGGCCGTGTAGCCTTCTTCCACGTAAAGAGGCATATCCGGGGCAATCTTCTGCAATTGGGGGATAAAATGCGGAAACAGGAAAGGGCCAATGGTAAAGATCGCACCCACGTTCAGCGGACTGCTGAGCTGATCCTTACCGGCGGTGGCCATCTCTTTGATCAGCGCGGTCTGTTCCAGAACCCGCTGCGCCTGTGCAATAATCTTCTCGCCCAGCGGCGTCGACTGAACCCGGCTTTTGGAGCGCTCAAACAGCGCAACACCCAGTTCATCTTCGAGCTTTTTGACGGCGATACTCAGTGTCGGCTGTGACACAAAGCAGCGTTCCGCCGCGCGTCCGAAATGCTGTTCCTGTGCCAGGGTTACGATGTAGCGAAGTTCTGTCAGCGTCATTGCAGCAGCCTGTTTCTATCTACGAATGGCCTTATTCTGGCACAGAGTACCTATAGACGAGAACTATTAGTTACATTTGACTTGATAAATTTTCAGGTTGATATTGGACACCTTCTTTGACTCAAATCCGGGAGTTTCATGACCAGCGCTTCAACCACCCGCCCCCTGACCACCGTCACTCTGCTCGGCTGCGGCGATATCGGCCAGCGGCTGGCCAGCCGTCTGCCGGTGGACACTGAAATTGTGGGCATACGTCGCTCCCGCTGCGAGCACCCCCGTATCGACTACCGACAGGCGGATCTCGCCGATGCGGACAGCCTGCGTGCCAGCTTGCCGCCGCACTCCGACGTCATCGTCATCACCATGACGCCCAGCGAATACAGCGATGAAGGCTATCAGCAAGCCTACGTCCACACGCTGCAAAACCTGTTGCAGGTGCTGGATGCACAAGCACCACCGCAACTGATCCTGTTTGTCTCCAGCTCCAGTGTGTACGGCCAGCAGCAGGGCGAATGGATCGACGAAAATTCCATCACCGAACCCCGTCGTTACGCCGGTAAACGTCTTTTGGAAGCAGAACAACTGCTCAACGACAGCGCTTATCCCACCTGCGTGGTGCGCTTTTCCGGCATCTACGGCCCCGGTCGCCAGCGATTGATTCAGCAGGTGCGCGATGGCAAGGGCGCTCCCGCCGACACTCAGGGCACGCTCTACAGCAATCGCATTCATGTGGACGACTGCGCGGGTGTATTGGCACATCTGATGCAGCGGCAGGTTATAGAGAAGACGAGCATTGAGCCCCTGTATCTGGCCAGCGACTGCCAACCCTCAGGGCTGGGCGAAGTGAAACAGTGGCTGGCGGAACAGATGGGCTATCCGGCCAACCATCTGCAACCTGGCCCAGAAGCCGCCACCCGCGCCAGCAAGCGCTGCTCCAACCGGCGCTTGCTGGACAGTGGCTATCACTTTCAGTACCCCACCTATCAACAGGGCTACCGACAGGTGCTGGATAGCATGGAACACAGCGAATAATGGAGACTCCCTGACATGCCCGATTTCAGGCTGATTGACTCGATCCACGACGTCTCCGCCGATGACTGGAACACGCTCTGGAACCGCGATACCCAGAGCCAGAGTTTTCACTACCCCTTTATTCAGCACGGATTTCTGGCAGCGCTGGAGGATTCCGGCTGCACTCAAGCCGAAACCGGCTGGACGCCCAAGCACCTGCTGATTCACGAGGACAGCCGACTGATCGGCGCCATGCCCCTGTACCTGAAAACCCACTCCTACGGCGAATACGTATTCGACTGGGCGTGGGCCGACGCCTACCGCCGCAACGGGCTGAATTATTACCCCAAACTGCTGTGTGCCATTCCCTTCACGCCGGCCAGCGGTCCAAGACTGGCACTGGCCGAGGGGGTGGAAGCGCAAACGATGCTGAAATGCGTCAGCGAGTTTTTGTCCGCAGCCTGTCTGGAACACCACTGGAGCAGTTGGCACTGCCTGTTTTATCCACCGGAACAGCAAAGACTCTGGTTATCAGATCAAACGCTCTCGAGAGTCGGCTGCCAGTTCCACTGGTATAACCGCAGCTATGAGACGTTCGAGGATTTTCTCGACACGTTTAACTCACGTAAGCGCAAATCTGTTCGCCGGGAGCGACGCGGTGTGAGCGAGTCCGGCGTCAAACTGACACGGCTGGTGGGCGATCAGATCACCGACGACGACTGGCAAAAATTTTATTACTTCTACCACACCACCTACCTGAAACGCAGCGGCAACACGGGCTACCTCAACCGCGAATTCTTCGAAGCCATTGCCCGCAATCTGGGCCAACAGATTTTGATGGTCAAAGCGGAGCATGAAGGGGATAACATCGCGGCGGCGCTGTGCTTCTTTGACGACACCCACCTGTTCGGTCGCTACTGGGGCTGCCTGGAAGAGATCCCCGGCCTGCACTTCGAAGCCTGTTACTACCAGGGCATTGAGTTTGCCATCGAGCGGGGGATTCAGGTGTTTGATCCCGGCGCTCAGGGGGAACACAAAATCCAGCGGGGCTTTGAACCGACGCTCACCTATTCACAACACTGGCTGGCCGATGAGCGTTTTCACGCTGCGGTGGAGGATTTTCTGCAGAGGGAAACTCCCGGAGTGGAAGCCTACCGGGAGGATTGTGCGGGGTATTTGCCGTTTAAAGCTGAGACGAATTGAGCCCCGTATTTAAAGATTTGAGCAAGAAAAATGAATTTGAACTGGAATGTTCGGATAAAGCAATTGCTTTTGAGACGTCACGGGGAGGGTGATAGTTTTTCGGTTTAAAATCGAAAAACTTCCAGACATCAATGTAGCGACGTTAGCACCCGCGTTTTGAGATGCCTCATATTTCATGAGAGCTGACTTGCACACACACTCTGCTCCTGCATTCCCTGTGCTAATAGACGTCTTTAAAATCACGGGTTCTGCGCTGGTATCCAAATCTGTGTCTACAACGGTAAAACAACCTTCAACCTGATTGTTAACAACAATCTCATTTGTGTTCCCTGAGTGCGCACAGGAAGACAATAAAAATACCAGTAAAAAGCTATATCTTAGTGCCGCCATTAGTTGGCCTCCCTGTAACATACTGCACTTGAATGAGTATTGTCTGATTATTGGAAGCCGATTGATACGTCCGCAAGTGCGTAAATATTTCAGTCTCTACCTCAATGCATCCATGACTATACCCTTTCACGGAGTCATGCAGATAAAAGCCTCCCCGGGTAATAGGTGCGCAGTGCTTTTTTGTCTCCTCGTCGGCAGGTTCCATTCTTGCCCTGTTTTTACCCCAATTTGCCCAATAAGGCTCACATTGCCCAGCCTTTGACCCTCTGGGTATTTCCTGTATTCCCCAAGATGGTTTTAATGCACAAATGCCACGTCCATCATCTTCCGCAACCCCATGATCTGCAATAAATATTTTATAGATGCCTTCAGGTATAGGTCCTGAATCCGGGATGCATTGTTCACCTGGTATTTGATGTTCAGGTAATCCTGAAGTGGCTTTGAAGGTTAAACCTTTATTGTTCCATTTAAGGAATTGTCCATCATAAAAAAGATCAGTTTTCATACACATCCTTGTGGCAGTTAAAACCGGTTCCCGGTTATCCAGCAAAAATGAAATTCTGACTTAACAACGACTCATTGAACACTATTGCGATCTGAAAGCGTGCTTGAACTCACAGAGAATCAAACCAACCCACACTAAAGCACTAGAACACTCGGACCCGTCAAGCCGGATCTCGAACAAACACCAAACAGCGGTTATTAGCCGGCATTTCAATATCGTCCACAAAGCTCAAACCCTGCTTTGATGCCGCCTCGCAGACCGCCTCAAAATCGCGGATGGCGCGGTGGGGTGCCTGTACCTTGAGCCACTCGTTAAAACGGGCATTGCTGTCGCTGGTGAACTGGCCGCCGTAATTAAACGGCCCGTAGATCACGAACTTACCACCGGATTTGAGGATCTTACCCACGCCTTCGAGCATGATAAGCACCTCATCCCACGCCATGATATGGGCAGTATTGGCAGTGAACACGCCGTCAACAGGGCCGAAATCCCAAGAATTTTTGCCTACATCCAGCGTCAGGGGTGGCAGCAGGTTCTCGCCGGTGTAGTCCGCCATCCAGCTCTGAATACCGCTGTGGTTTTCCGCCAGGTCACTGGTTTGCCATTGCAAGTGGGGTAAGTGTTCAGCAAAGAAGACCGCGTGCTGGCCGGTACCGCTGCCAATTTCCAGCACTTTGCCGGGTTCGGTGAAGTACTGTTGCAACACGGCGAGAATCGGTGTTTTGTTGTTTTCACAGGCCTGTGAAAAAGGTTTGGAGGTCATAGCAGCAAGGCCTTGTCGGTTGGGTGCTGCTTTTAACGATAAACCGCAATGAGCGATTTTTGGCGAGAAATCGCGGCTATCGGTTTTTGGCGATAAATCGCGAGAGGGCCTCGAACTTCTCGGGGTCGTTATCCACAAAGCGCACCGTGAATTTGATGATGGAAGTGTCTACTTTATTGTCGCCCGCCGCAATACTGTGCAGATAACCGTTGAGCCGCGCCACTTCCTGGCCGATTTCGATATCCACCGCTGCCTGTTCAAACAGGGCCGGCAGATTGTCCTGGCGCTGCATCAAACCATTCACGGCCTGAAGGCTCATGTCGGTTAACACGCAGGGGCAGGTGACTGTGGCAAAGCGCAGTTGGGCCTTGGCTTTGGCGGCTTTTTTGGCTGCGGGTTTGGCTGCAGCTGCTTCCGGTTTTTTCTCGGCGCCGCCTCCGCCGGTGAGCACATCCACTGACGCAAAGGCTACCCGATCACCGGATCCGGCTGTTTTGATAGCGTCTTTGGGGCTTTTGCCAATCTTGGCGAGCTGTTTGACGGTTTTTTTGGTCAGCTCGTCGGAGGTAAAGGGTTTGGTGATAAAGTCGGACACCCCGGCCTGAATGGCTTTGACCACGAAGCTCTTGTCGCCGCGACTGGTGACCATGATAAAGGGGGTGGTTTTATAGGTGTCATCCGATCGAACCCAGCGCAGCAGTTCTTCACCGCTCATACCGGGCATTTCCCAATCGCTGAGGATCACGTCGATACGCTGCTTTTTCAGCTGGGCGATGGCGCGGTTGCCGTCATTGGCATCATAGACCTCGGCACCGGGAATCCGGTCCCGCAGTTGCTTCTTCACCATATCGCGGATAAATGAAGCGTCATCCACCACCAAAAACCGTAACGCCATGCCTATACCTGCCTCAACTTACACTGCACACCATGCCCAGCGCATTGTTTCCGGTTTAGGAAGACGTTTTACACTCGACGTTTGACGGAATGTGTCTATTCCGCAAAGTAAGTGATCGGCCGATTGCCCAAAGAGTTGAGGCTTAGGCCTCCTGTTGGCGCGTAAAGACCCATTCTTTGGCGGATGACATCCCTTCGTTGAAGCTATAACCCTCGTAATCGAAGCCTTTCAGATCTTCAGCATCGGTAATGCGGTTTTGAATGGCATAGGCGCACATCAGACCACGGGCTTTTTTGGCGTAAAAGCTGATGATTTTGTATTTATCGCCTTTCCAGTCTTTAAACACCGGAGTGATGATCTCGGCGTTCAGCGCTTTGGGTTTCACCGACTTGAAATACTCGTTGGAAGCCAGGTTCACCAGCACCTCGGCTTTCAGGCTTTTCAGTTGCTTATTGAGCCCTTCGGTGATGGTTTCGCCCCAGAAGTCGTACAGGTTCTTGCCGCGCTGATTGTCGAACTTGGTACCCATTTCCAGGCGGTAGGGCTGCATCAGATCCAGTGGCCGCAACAGACCGTAGAGGCCAGACAGAATGCGCAGGTGCTTCTGGGCAAACTTGAAATCATCCGCTTTGAAACTGTCGGCATCCAGACCGGTATAAACGTCGCCGTTAAACGCCAATACCGCCTGTTTGGCGTTGTCGGCGGTAAACGGCTGCGACCACTGCTGAAAGCGGTCGTAGTTGAGCACACCCAGTTTATCGCTGATGTGCATCAGCTTGGACACGTCCTGCGGCGCCAGATCTTTCAGTTCATCGATCAGCAGCTGAGCTTCGTCGAGGTAGTCCGGCTGGGTGCTCTGCTTGGTCTTGGCGGGGGTGTCGTAATCCAGATTTTTCGCGGGGGATATCACAAGTAACATGTTGAGTTCTCGGTTCCGGTATTCCGTAAAGGAGGGGTTATTCAGGCTTTAGAATGTCCTGCCACCAGTTCAATGGGGTCACGCCATCGTTGGGATCGTAGACGTTGCCGTACATCCAGGCCACATCGTCGCTGGCCACGCCGTTGAGGATACTTTCAATCTGCTGAAAGCCACAGCTGACGTGGATGCTGTACACCAGCATGCGCGGTGTTTCGATGTCCAGCTCGCCACCCAGTTTTTCCAGCGGCGGGGTGAGATCATCCACCAGTTGACTGCTGTCATCGCGGCAGAAGACACGGATCGATAAGTTACCGCTGCGTTTCAGCAGGGTGAATGCTTCATCGCCTTTTTCCAGTTTGATCAAATCGCCACTGGCAATGCCTTTGACAAACGCCGGTGATTTCACCAGTTGGCAGCTGTTATCTTCGTGAATAATCACTTGTAACCGTTCTGCCACGGGCTTGCCATCTGCCCCAATACCGGCAAAGAGCTCAATCACTTGCAACGCATTCGTCATAGTTGTATTCATTCTCAGTTAATATAATGTCGGATATATAAGACAGGCATTATACGTGAATAACACCAATAAGGAGATTGCTATGGGCTATCGCGCTTATATCGCCAGCACATTACTGGCACTGCTGATGATCACCGGCTGTACCACCAACCCGGTGACTGGCGCGTCGGAACTATCCCTGATTTCTCCCACTCAGGAACTCAGTATTGGGGCACAGCAATACGCACCCTCACAGCAGTCGCAGGGCGGTCAGTACACCCTCGATCCTGAATTAACGCTCTATGTCAGCAGGATTGGCAAAGAACTGGCAGCGGTGAGCGGCCGACCGGATCTGCCTTACGAATTCGTGGTGCTGAATAACGATGTGCCCAACGCCTGGGCGCTGCCCGGTGGCAAGATCGCCATCAACCGCGGCCTGATCTCCAAACTCGACGATGAAGCACAACTGGCGGCGGTCCTGGCTCATGAAATTGTTCACGCCGCAGCAGGACACAGCGCCCAGCAAATGACTCAGGGCATGCTCTTGGGTATGGGCGGGCAAATTGCCGGCATCATTGGCAGCCAGGCAGGCTATGGCGAACTGATCGGTATGGGCTCGCAACTGGGCAGTGCACTGATCCAGTCCCGCTACGGTCGCGACAAAGAACTGGAAGCTGACCGTTACGGCATGAAATACATGGCCCGCGTGGGTTACGAGCCAGAAGCGGCCGTGGAGTTACAGGAAACGTTTGTCGAACTCTCGGAAGGTCACAACGCCAGCTGGGTGGACGGTTTGTTTGCCAGTCATCCACCGTCCGTCGAGCGGGTCATTGCCAACCGCAACCACGCCACCAAACTCACACCCGGCGTGCGCAACCAACAGGCGTTCCAACGAGCCGTGCGGCAGGTGAAAAAAGATCAGCCTGCTTACGACGCCAATCAACAAGCGCTTAAAGCCGCCGACGGCGGCAATATGGATCAGGCCATGTCACTGGTGAACAAGGCCATCAGGTTGCAACCAAAAGAGGAGTTGTTCTATTCCACCAAGGGGCAATTTCAACTCAAGCAGGACGATTTTAAAGGCGCCTTGAACAGCTTTAATCAGGCTCACAAACTCTACCCGGAATATTTCTTACCGCTGTTAGGCAGCGGCATTGCTGCCAAACAATTAAAATCCTACGCGCGCGCCGAACAGGATCTGGTGCAGAGCAGCAATCTGCTGCCAACGCAAATTGGCGCGTTCCATTTGGGAGAAGTCACTCTGGCACAGGATAAAACCTCGGATGCGATCCGCTATTTTCAGCAGGCCGCGCAAGGTGGTGGCGAGATAGGGCAGGCATCACAGGCGTATTTGCAGAAGTTGATGACGGCTGAACAGCAGGGCAGTAACTAAGCCCCTTAATATAATCGATCCGTTTACAGGATAAGAGAATCGTCATTGCGAGGAGCGATAGCGCCGACAGTAGGGGCTCTAGGCCACGCGGCAATCCATTGTTAGCACTCTGTAGTATGCTTAAGTGCAAAACATGGATTGCCGCGCTACGCTCGCAATGACGAAATTTAAGTATTACTCACTTTCGCTAATCTGACGCTCCATCTCTTTCACACTGATATGGCGTACATCCAGACCTTTCACCAGATAAATCACGTGCTCGGCGATGTTCGCCGCGTGATCACCAATACGCTCCAGTGCCCGCAGAGACCAGATGATGTTCATCACCCGAGAGATCGAGCGGGGATCTTCCATCATATAAGTGGCCAGCTCACGCATGGCCGACTTGTATTCCTGATCCACTTTTGTATCTTCGTGAGCCACCTTGACCGCGAGATCCACATCAAAACGGGCAAACGCATCCAGTGCCATGATCACCATTTGATGAACCAGAGAACCAATGTGGCGCAGCTCTACGTACCCGCGGGGCGCTTCACCATGTTCATTCAGGTGAATCGCCATCTTGGCCACCTTGTGAGCCTCATCGCCCATGCGCTCCAGATCGCGGGTGATCTTGGCCACGGCCAGTACCATGCGCAAATCCGAAGCCGCAGGCTGCCGACGTGCCAACACCATGGTGCAGTTTTCGTCCAGGGTGATTTCACGATTATCCACTTCTTCTTCCGTCACCAGCACTTTTTCAGCCAGGTCGGAATCTGCAGAGGTAATCGCCGTGACGGCGTCGATGGTTTGTTGTTCCACCAGACCGCCCATTTCCAGTAACTGGGTTTTCAGCTCTTCCAGATCGGCGTTGAACTGCCGCGAGATGTGCTGATCGAGATTTAAATTATCCATGCTTCACTCCAAGCTCTAATCCGGGGAACAACTTAACCAAAACGACCAGTGATGTAAGCTTCTGTCAGCTTGTGATCGGGGTTGGTAAACACTTTTTCCGTATCGTTCACTTCGACCAGTTTGCCCAAGTGAAAGTAGGCCGTGCGGTGAGAAACCCGAGCTGCCTGTTGCATGGAGTGAGTCACAATCGCAATGGTGAAGTTTTGACTCAGCTCGGCGATCAGCTCTTCAATTTTGGCGGTGGCAATCGGATCCAGTGCTGAACAGGGCTCATCCATCAGAATCACTTCCGGACTGACAGCAATGGTACGGGCGATACACAGACGCTGCTGCTGACCACCGGACAAGCCAGTGCCCGGTGAATGCAAACGGTCTTTTACCTCTTTCCACAAACCGGCTTTCTGCAAACTGGTTTCGACAATTTCATCCAGATCGGAACGACGATTCGCCAATCCGTGGATGCGAGGGCCGTAAGCCACGTTGTCGTAGATGGATTTAGGGAAAGGGTTAGGCTTCTGAAACACCATGCCCACGCGCGCGCGCAGCTCCACCACGTCCAGCTTGGGATCGTAGAGGTCCTGATCTTCCAGATGCAGGTTGCCCTTCACCTTACAAATGTCGATGGTGTCGTTCATGCGATTCAGACAACGCAGGAAGGTGGATTTACCACAACCCGACGGTCCAATCATGGACAGCACTTCGTTTTTACCAATGTCGAGACTGATACCGTGGATGGCTTGCTCATCGCCATAAAAAACTTCCACATCCCGCAGTTTCATTTTGGGGTCATCCACAAACGGATTGCCCATAGGCTTGGCGGGAACCGGCGTATCCTGATCGACGCTGTCCTGATGTTTGATGGTTTCTTTTGCCGCACTCTCATTGGTGCTGGCAGGGATTTTGTCCAGTGGCTGGGCGATATCCATACTTTTGTCCTCGTTAACGGTTATTACCAACGCCGCTCAAGGCGTTTGCGCAGCAGCACTGCAATGGTGTTCATAGTAATCAGGAAGGCCAGCAACACCATAATGGCGGCGGAGGTCAGTGCCACAAAAGCCTGCTCCGGGCTGCCAGCCCACAAGAAGATCTGTACTGGTAATACGGTGGCCGGATCAACCGGTCCGGCGGGCAATTCAACAATAAAGGCCACCATGCCGATCATCAGCAGCGGGGCTGTCTCACCCAGTGCCTGAGCCATACCAATAATGGCACCGGTCAGCATACCCGGCAACGCCAGCGGCAGGACGTGGTGAAGCACCACCTGCATCTTGGACGCACCCAACCCCATGGCCGCCTGGCGAATGCTGGGGGGTACCGCTTTAATGGCTGCGCGGCTGGAGATAATGATGGTCGGCAGCGTCATCAGTGTCAGTACAATACCACCCACCAGCGGAATCGAACGCGGCATACCAAACAGACCGATAAAAATGGACACACCCAGCAGACCTAAAATACTCGACGGTACCGCGGCCAGGTTGTTGATGTTCACTTCGATAAAGTCGGTGAACTTATTCTTCGGCGCAAATTCTTCCAGGTAGATCGCTGCGGCGACCCCGATGGGGAAGCTCAGCACCAGTGTCACGATCATGGTAAACAGCGAACCGAGAACGGCGCCCAACATGCCCGCCTGCTCCGGCTCGCGGGAATCGCCGCGGGTAAACAGAGACTGATTGAAGCCCGAGGTCACCAGATTGCGCTCTTCCAGAGTCAGAAGCCAGTCTTTCTGCCGGTCAGATACCCGGACTCCGTCGCGCTTGTCGACGCTGGCCTTGAAAAACAAATCGGCGGCATCGTCCAGTTGCAGCGTCACAGTGCGGGACTCACCCAGCAGTGAGTGATCCTCACGCAGCATATCCCGCAGGTCAAATTCCGCACTGGAACTGATCAAACCATTGAGTTGCTTCTTGCCGGATCGCTCCTGCACTTCAGGGAACTGCTCACCGATGGCCTCGCGAATGACTCCGATGTAATTGGCATAGGTGACCTGGTCCGGATCGTTAATATCGCTGATCTGCAGGACATCCGGATCAAAACTCACTTCCAGCGTGACCCGATGCTCAATAAAGGCACTGTGACCCTTACCAATAATATCCGTAAACAGTACCACCAACGCCAGCAAACCGAGGGCAATGGAAGCAATACCAAACGCCCGGAAGCGCTTTTCCGACCGATAACGTTTGGCCAGTGTTTGACGTACCTTTTCTGTAGTCTTACTCATGCTTTAACTCTCCACTGGCGTGTAACCGCCAGAGTCCAATCAATCGTATTGTTCACGGTATTTTTTAACGATATGCAACGCCAGTACGTTCATGGCCAGTGTCGTAACAAACAACATCAGACCCAAAGCAAACGCGGCCAGTGTTTTAGCACTGTCAAACTCCTGATCACCGGTGAGCAGGGTGACGATCTGTACTGTGATCGTGGTCACCGCTTCCAGTGGATTGACCGTCAGATTAGCGGCCAGACCCGCCGCCATAACCACAATCATGGTTTCACCGATAGCTCTTGAAGCCGCCAACAGGATACCGCCCATAATGCCAGGCAGCGCCGCGGGCAGGATCACCTTCTTGATGGTTTCGGAATGGGTCGCGCCCAGCCCCAGTGAACCGTCGCGCAGGGATTGAGGTACTGCAGTAATAACATCGTCTGCCAGCGAAGAAATAAACGGGATAATCATTACCCCCATCACCAGACCGGCCGCCAGTGCCGACTCCGACGACACATTCAAACCAATGCTCTCACCCAGATCGCGAATAAACGGCGCAACGGTGAGTGCCGCGAAGAAGCCGTAAACCACCGTCGGCACACCCGCCAGCACTTCCAGCGCTGGCTTGGCAAAAGAGCGCACCTTGGGGTGAGCGTATTCCGCCAGATAGATCGCCGACATCAACCCCACCGGTACCGCGACCAACAGAGCGATAAACGAAATCAACAGCGTACCCACAAACAGTGGTATCGCACCGAAGGCACCCTGAGCCGCCACCTGATCGCTTCGCAATGCTGTCTGGGGACTCCACTGCAGACCAAACATAAATTCCGTGAAAGGCACGCGCCCGAAAAACTGCAGCGATTCAAACAATACCGAAGCCACAATCCCCACGGTCGTTAGAATCGCCAGTGTGGCGCAGAGCATAAACATCCACTGCAACACCTTCTCAACCTGTTGGCGGGCGCGCATCTCGGGGGAGACTTTCAACCAGGCCCAGGCACCCCCAAAGATGGCCAGCACCAACACCACAACGGTAACCGCCATGGTGTTGGTGGACTGTATGCGACTGAGACGCTCCGCGGCAGCCGCCACCTGTGGATCAACAAACGAGGGCGGCAAAGCCCCGCTGGCCACGTTTTGAATCTGACTGATCATCAGGTTACGAGCCGATTCATCCGCCGGGGCGATGTCCGCCGGCAGAGTATCGAGCACCATGGTGCGAATGATCGAATCGTCGAACGCCAGCCAGGTGCCCATAACCAACAGAGCTGGCAGCGCACACCAGAGCGCCGAGCGCATCGAGAAGTAAAACGGCAGGGAATGCAGGTGGCGAATGCCCCCGAGAGGTCGCGCCAATCCCGTGGCGCGCACATGCCCTAAAAAGTAAGCGACGCCTATCATCACCGCCAGCACCATCAACAGGTTTCCGGTTTGCATGCAAAACTCCCAAAAAGCATTTTTTCACGTAAGCCCATTGTTGATCGTCGCCGGGCTTGCGGCAAAAAACGCAGATTATACGGTGATCTTATCTCTAAGAAAGAAAAGACCGGTTAAGAAGAAAGACAGTTTAAGAAGAAAAGGCCCGGTGGCTTCCGCCAGCGGGCCAGTTCATTACCATCAATCGGTACGAGTTACTTATTTAAACTCTTTGCCGGTCATGGTTTTCATTTTTTTGGCTTGAGCAGCCCACTGACGACGCTCTTGATCGGCAGAAGGAATCAGACCTTTGTCGACCAGGTAGCCGCTGGTACCCCAGGCGCGCTCGCTGGTGAACTCATTAACGTATTCCTGAATGCCCGGAACCACACCCACGTGTGCTTTCTTAACATAGAAGAACATAGAGCGAGACATTGGGTACTCACCGCTGGATACAGTTTCCATACCAGGCTCAACACCTTCGATTTTCACTGGTTTAACAATGGCTGTGTTTTCTTCCAGGAAGGAGTAACCGAAAACACCCAGAGCAGCGGGGTTGGATTCCAGCTTTTGAACGATCAGGTTGTCATTTTCACCGGCTTCGATGTAGTGACCGTCTTCACGGATGCTGCGACATACCGCTTTGTAGCGAGATTTATCGCTCTTTTTCAGATCCTTCAACCAGCTGAAGGTCTTACAGCCGCCTTCAACACCCAACTCGTTGAATGAATCACGAGTACCGGAAGTTGGAGGTGGACCAACCACTTCGATTTTCACATTCGGCAGGGCAGGGTTAACCTCTTTCCAGGTTTTGTAAGGGTTGGGAACCAACTCTTCAGAACCGTCGGGGTTTGGCACGTCCTTGGCCAGACCCAGATACAGATCGCGCAAGGTCAGGTCCATGCTGGCGGCTTTAACGGAGTTGGCTACAGCCAGACCGTCGTAACCAATCTGAACTTCGACAATGTCTTTAACGCCGTTCTTGTTACACAGTTCGAACTCGGAAGACTTCATGCGACGAGACG
>NZ_CBFIHX010000049.1:0-25379 GCF_965662505.1 Pseudomaricurvus sp.
CTCAGTGGTTGCGGCCTCATATTCATGGCCAGCAGGTGTGTATTGTTACCAATGAAACCATTGCGCCGCTGTACCTCGAAAAGGTAAAGGCTGCTTTGGATGGCCTGACGGTTTCCTGCGTGGTATTGCCTGATGGCGAAGCCTTCAAAACACTGGAAACCCTGTCACTGATTTTTGATCGCCTGCTGGAAGATCGCCACAACCGCACCACCACCCTGATTGCACTGGGAGGCGGCGTTGTCGGTGATATGACGGGTTTTGCCGCAGCGTCCTATCAACGCGGTGTCGATTTTATCCAGGTGCCAACCACGCTGCTGTCCCAGGTGGATTCTTCCGTGGGCGGGAAAACCGGGGTAAATCACCCTCTGGGTAAAAATATGATTGGCGCTTTTTATCAGCCCAATGCCGTCATTATCGATACCGATGTGCTGCAAACCCTGCCGCTGAGAGAATTGTCTGCCGGTATTGCGGAGGTCATCAAGTACGGCCTTATTGTCGATGCTTCATTTTATGGTTGGCTGGAAGAGAGTATCGAGAAGCTGATGACGTGTGATGTTGAGGCCATGGCTTATGCCATTGAGCGTTCCTGTCAGTGCAAGGCCGATGTGGTAGCGCAGGATGAGCGGGAGGGAGGTATTCGCGCGATACTCAACCTCGGCCACACCTTTGGTCATGCGATCGAAACTGCTCAGGGGTATGGCAGTTGGTTGCACGGCGAAGCGGTTGCGACGGGAATGCTGATGGCGGCAGATCTCTCTGCGCGTGAAGGCAGTATTGATGTCGCTGAAGTGGAGCGATTGCGACAGCTGTTAGTGCGTGCTCAGCTTCCCGTCAAAAGTCCGGAAGGCATGACTGAGGAAGAGTTTCTCGGGTTGATGGCGGTAGACAAAAAAGTGCTGGATGGGCAGTTGCGGTTGGTGCTGCTGGAAAGTATCGGTAAGGCTGTGGTTACCAAATCTTTTTCTCTGGATCATCTCAAGCAAACCCTCGCCGCCTGTTAGAGTTTTATCAAAGCAGGGATGTATTTTCAGTGTCACTCTTTTTTGTAGCGTCCCTTTTTCAGTAGAGGCGCTTTCTCTGTCACGACGCCTTATGCCATAAAGTGGCACAAGGCTTGCTCCGTAATTCATACATGTCTGAGTCGTGAGTATTTATTGGCGCATAAAGTTTCTTTGTTTCAACTATTGGCCTAACTCCGCGAAAAATCACCCTTTTGAAGGCTGAAAGTGCATTGTTTTTACTTTGCGGCCTGCAAATCAGTGTGACAAGATGCGTAGAATTGGTGCGTCCAGCTGGTTAAGGTGGCGCTAACGTATCTGTCTCTGGGAAGGAGTGCTGGCTGTCATGGGGTTCGCAAACACTGCAGGTGAGGTTGCGTCTTCATCTTTGGATTATTGGGAAGCCTTTGCATTGGCGTTTGACCCTTTTGATCCGTCTTCGGATAGCTCATCCGATACTATTGAATTTTACTCTGGCGGCCAGCGTGAGCAGGTGCTTGATCAGGTGGCTCACTTATCTCAGTTCAGTGCCAGCGTTGTGGTGGTTGCCGGAGAGCGAGGCAGCGGCCGGACAACGCTGAAAAATCAGTTGCAACTGCTGTTGGAAGAGCGTTTTAAGCTCGCCGATATCACAGCGGACGCAATGACTGAGCCGGAGCGTATTTTTGGGGATATCGCTTTTGCGCTGGGCTGTGAGGTTTCGGGTAACGCCAGTGCCGGAGAGATTATTTCCGCTATTCGGCACGAGTTGTTGCACCAGCAGGATGAGCCTTTGTTGGTGTTGCTCGATGATGCCCACCGGCTGGGGGATGCTGTCCTTAGTGCTCTGGTGAGCTTGTTGCAATCCTCCCGTCAAGATGACGAATTGCCATTTCAGGTGGTGATGTTTGGCGACTTGAATTTGATTGGTCGTCTGGATGGTTTTGGGATGGTGGACATTTTGCTGCACGACGTCGTGTTGCCGCCGCTGTCTGAAGAGGCGATGGCCGATTACCTGCTCTTTAAGCTGGAAGCGGCCGGTTGGGAAGGTGATTTACCTTTTGATGAGGATGAACTCAACAGCTTGTATGGTGGGTCAGGGGGTATTCCCGGAGCTGTCCATCGGCCGGCTAGAGAGCTGTTGATTGAAAAGAGGCCGTCGCAGGTTGCCTCCCCTGCCGAGCGCAGTCTGGGGTTGCCGGTTGGGCATATGTTCAGCCTGGTGGTGCTGTTTGGTGTCTTGCTGATGGCGTTCTTTTATAAAGATAGTTGGTTGGGTGGTGATGAGCAGCAGTCTGACGATCAGGTTGTATCTTCTGGTGAGGCTGTCGAAAGTCGGCAGGTTGTTGAGCGAACCGCGACATCAGTAAAAATCCCGCTGGGTGCTGGCTCTGATGGTGGAGCTGGTGTTCAGGGTGGCGAGCCTGCTGTGGCTGGCTCGGACTTCCGATCTGAAACGGCGTCTGTTGAATTGCCTCTCACACCGACAGACCCTGTGCCAGGGAGTTCTGGGTCGGAGAGCAAAGAGACAGAGAATTCAGGGGTAGAGACCTCAAAGCCTGAAAAGCTCTCGTCCAGCTCGGCACCGGCACCAGTAGCGTCGGGTAGCAGCGAGGCTGTTCAAGATGCGGCTGTTCCAGGTGTGGCTGAAGACTCGGCTGCTATACTGGGGGCGGCTGAGCCGCAGGGAGGGGCTGAGGTTCAGTTGTCGTCCGACGAACGCTATCTGATGTCCCTGGCTGCTACGCGCTATGTGTTGCAGGTCATGGCTGCCAGTTCGGAGCCGGCAGTAAAGGCTTATATAAAGAGACAGAAGAATGAACAGGCTTTGCGGCTGTTTACTTCCAGTCGGTCTGGTAAGCCGTGGTATGTCGTGGTGGCCGGAGATTACCCCACTGTTGATGCTGCTCGTCAGGGAGTGGCCTCACTGCCGGATGAGCAAAGAAAAGCGGGTCCCTGGCCCAGACGTGTTGGGGATGTACAATCGAATATCAAAGAGTATCGAGGCATTTAGCAGCACTATCGCGACAGTAAGGCTCTGCCTTTAAGGGGTGCCCCTTACTAAACTTGCCAACCTGAGCGCAAGCGGGTAATATTCTGCGCCCATTTGCCAAGGAGCCCCTCAATTAGACAGGGGCTTTTTTGTCTCAGGCCTGATCATAAAGGTTTGAGCCCTTGATAAAGATTTTTGTTGGATTACTGAGAGACCGCCTATGAGCACTGGCCTCTACCAGATAGACGAATTTAAAGATAACTGTGGCTTTGGCCTGATCGCCCATTTAAAAGGTGAGACCAGCCATCGTCTGTTGAAAACAGCCATTGAGTCACTGACTTGCATGACTCACCGCGGCGGGATTGCTGCCGATGGTAAAACCGGTGACGGTTGTGGCCTGCTACTGCAAAAGCCTGATGGCTTCCTGCGCAAGGTGGCCAAGGCTGACTTGGGTGTCGATCTCGCTGACACCTACGGCATTGGATCTATCATGCTGTCGCCCGACGAGGAGGTTGCGGCTGCGGCGCGTTCTATCGTTGAGGAAGAGTTGCAGGCTCAGGGCTTAAAGGCCGTCGGCTGGCGGACAGTCCCGACGAATACGAGCTGTCTAGGCCCCATTGCGATGGCGTCGCTGCCTCAGTTTTCCCACCTGTTTGTGGAAGCCGATGCGGAATATTCCCAGCAGGAGCTGACTGCGCGCTTGTTTATGGCTCGTCGTCTGACTGAAAAACGCCTCGCTGAAGATAAAAGCTTCTATATTGCCAGCCTCAGTGCCACGGTCATTTCCTATAAAGGCTTGATGATGCCTGTGGATCTGCCGAAGTTCTTTTTGGACTTGGCCAATGATGAGCTGGAAACCGCAATTTGCGTGTTCCACCAGCGTTTCTCTACCAACACCACGCCTCAGTGGCCGCTGGCGCAGCCGTTCCGTATGCTGGCGCACAACGGCGAAATCAACACTGTGATGGGTAACCGCAATTGGTCCGTGGCTCGCACGCCGAAATTTCAGACCGATTTGCTGCCAGATCTGGCATCCATTACGCCTCTGGTTAACCGCACCGGTTCCGACTCTTCCAGCCTGGATAACATGCTGGAAGTGCTGCTGACAGGTGGTATGGAGCTGCACCGCGCTGTGCGCATGCTGGTACCCCCTGCCTGGCAGAATGTGGAGCACATGGATCCGGATCTGCGCGCTTTCTACGAATACAACTCCATGCATGTGGAGCCGTGGGATGGCCCGGCCGGTCTGGTAATCACCGATGGTCGTTATGCGGTATGTACTCTGGATCGCAATGGCTTGCGTCCGTCTCGCTGGGTGATCACCAAAGACGATTTCATCACCGTTGCTTCAGAGGTCGGCACCTACGATTACAAGCCTGAAGACGTGGTAGCCAAAGGCCGTTTGGGGCCTGGACAGATCCTGTCCGTCGATACCCAGACTGGCGAGCTGTTCCATACCGAAGACGTCGACAAGCTGTTGAAAGGCAGCAAGCCTTACAAGCAGTGGTTGAACGAAAAGGCGACTCGCATCGAGACAACTCTGGGTGTTGAAGGTGCCGATGAGCCTATGGCTCGCGAAGACCTGAAAACCTACCTGAAAATGTATCAGGTGTCCTTTGAAGAGCGCGATCAGGTTCTGCGCCCGCTGGCCGAAGCTGGTCAGGAAGCTGTGGGTTCCATGGGTGATGATACGCCCATGGCCGTCCTGTCGGCGAAAGAGCGCAGCGTTTACGATTATTTCCGTCAGCAGTTTGCGCAGGTCACCAACCCGCCAATCGATCCGCTGCGCGAAGCGATTGTGATGTCGCTGGAGACCTGTATTGGTCGCGAGCTGTCTGTCTATGATGAAACCGACGCTCACGCTGACCGCATCATTCTGACTTCCCCAGTGCTGTCGCCTGCCAAGTATCAGGCGGTGTTGAATTGCGACCGTCCTGGCTATGAGTCTCAGGTCTTTGATCTGAGCTACGATCCGTCGGTGAAAACCCTGGAGCAGGCCATTCGCGATCTGGTCGAGGATGTGGCTGCGGCAGTTCGCAGTGGCAAGGTCTTGATGGTGTTGTCCGATAAGGTAATTGAAGAGGGCAAGCTGCCGATTCATGGCCTGTTGGCAACCGGCGCGGTGCATCACAGTCTGACTCAGAGCGGTCTGCGTTGCGATGCCAACATTATTGTTGAAACCGCCACTGCGCGCGATTCTCATCATTTGGCTGCACTGATTGGTTACGGTGCGACTGCCGTTTACCCGTACCTGAGCTATCAGGTGATTAACGAATTGATTGATACCGGCGAACTGCTGGTGGATGCCACTTCCGCTTACACCAACTACCGTAAAGGTCTGAATAAAGGCCTGCTGAAAATTCTCTCCAAGATGGGGATTTCCACGGTAGCGTCTTACCGCGGTGCGCAGTTGTTTGAAGCGATTGGCCTCAACAGTGCTGTGATTGATCTGTGTTTTGCCGGTACCCCGAGCCGAGTTCAGGGTGCGGGCTTTGAGGATCTGGAAAAAGATCAGAAAGCACTGGCGAAAACGGCGTGGCAAAAGCGCAAGCCTATCACTCAGGGCGGCTTGCTGAAGTATGTCCACGGTGAGGAGTATCACGCGTTCAATCCGGACGTGGTTCAGGCGCTGCAAAAAGCGGTTAAAAGCGGCGACTACTCAGCCTGGCGCGATTACGCCGAGCTGGTGAATTCCCGTCCGACCGCCACGTTGCGTGATCTGCTGGCTTTGAAAGAAGGTGTGCAGCCGATCAATGTTAACGAAGTTGAGCCGATGGAATCCATCGTGCGTCGCTTTGACTCGGCGGCCATGTCGCTGGGTGCATTGTCTCCGGAAGCCCACGAGGCGCTGGCTCAGGCAATGAACACTTTGGGTGGTCGCTCTAACAGCGGTGAAGGCGGTGAAGATCCTGTGCGTTTTGGTACCAACAAGGTGTCCAAAATCAAGCAGATCGCTTCCGGTCGTTTTGGTGTCACGCCTCATTATCTGGTCAACGCTGAAGTGTTGCAGATCAAGGTTGCTCAGGGCGCCAAGCCCGGTGAAGGTGGACAGTTGCCTGGCGGTAAGGTCAACAACCTGATTGCCCGTCTGCGTTATTCTGTGCCTGGGGTGACATTGATTTCACCTCCGCCGCACCATGATATTTATTCGATTGAGGATCTGGCTCAGCTGATCTATGACCTCAAGCAGGTGAACCCGAGCGCTCTGGTCTCGGTGAAGCTGGTGTCACGTCCGGGCGTTGGTACCATCGCTGCTGGTGTGGCCAAGGCCTACGCTGACCTGATCACCATTTCCGGCTATGACGGTGGTACAGCAGCGAGTCCGCTGACGTCCATTCGCTATGCTGGCTCCCCGTGGGAGCTGGGCCTGAGTGAAACACATCAGACCCTGCGAGCTAACGACCTGCGTGACAAGGTTCGGGTACAGACCGATGGTGGTCTGAAGTCCGGTCTGGATGTGGTGAAGGCTGCAATTTTGGGTGCCGAGAGCTTCGGCTTTGGTACCGCGCCGATGGTGGCGTTGGGTTGTAAATATCTGCGTATTTGCCACCTGAACAACTGTGCGACAGGTGTTGCGACTCAGAACGAGAAGCTGCGTGATGATCACTATATTGGCACGGTTGATATGGCGATTAACTTCTTCAAGTTCGTTGCAGAAGAAGCGCGTGAGTGGATGGCTCGTCTGGGTGTTCGCTCGATTGAAGAGCTGGTGGGTCGCGTGGATCTGCTAGAGCGTATCGAAGGGACTACTGACAAGCAGGCCAAGCTGGATCTGAGCCCGATTGTGTACACCGATGAGCTGCTCGACAGTAAGCCGCAGATTTGTGCGGTTGAGCGCAACACGCCTTACGACAAAGGTGAGTGCGCCGAGCGTATGGTAAAAGAGCTGTTGCCAGCGATTGAGGCGAAGTCCGGAGGCGAGTTCAGCTTCCATATCACCAACTGTGACCGCTCGATTGGTGCGCGTATCAGTGGTGAGATCGCCAAGCGTCACGGCAACCAGGGTATGTCCGATGCGCCGATCAAGTTGAACCTCACCGGCATTGCCGGTCAGAGTTTCGGTGTCTGGAACGCCGGTGGTCTGGAGCTGTATCTGGAAGGTGATGCCAACGATTATGTCGGTAAGGGCATGGCTGGCGGCAAGATTGTTCTGCGGCCGCCACAGGGATCCGAGTTTGCTTCCAACGAAACCAGCATCATGGGTAACACCTGTCTGTACGGTGCAACCGGCGGTAAATTGTTTGCAGCCGGTAGCGCAGGCGAGCGCTGTGGTGTGCGTAACTCCGGCGCCAATGTGGTTGTTGAAGGCGCGGGCGATCACTGTTGTGAGTATATGACTGGCGGTATTGTCACGGTTCTCGGCGATACCGGTGTCAACTTCGGTGCGGGTATGACCGGAGGATTTGCCTATGTTCTGGATCAGAACAACACCTTCGTCGACAAGTACAACCACGAGTTGATTGAAATCCATCGCATTAACCGTGAAGCGTTGGAAGCCCATCGCAATCACCTGCGCGGAATCATCGAAGAATTCGTTGCGGAAACCGGAAGTGCCTGGGGGCAGAAGTTGCTCGACAACTTCGATGACTACATCGGTAAATTCTGGTTGGTTAAACCAAAAGCTGCTGGCCTGGGTCAGTTGCTGGATAACGTCAAGCAGCGCGGCGAATAAACCGCGCGGCTCCGTTGTCCCGGACTTTAGTCGCTGCTGGGCACCAGCAGCGCAGTTGAACAAAAAGCCCGTAGGTTTAACGGCAACAAACGCAATTTAGAGATAGAGCTTATGGCTGACCGTTTAAAAAACAACTTTCAGTTTTTGGATGTGGGTCGAGAGGATCCGAACAAAAAAGCGATCGAAACTCGCAAGGCCGAGTTTGTCGAAATTTATCAGCCGTTCAGTGAAGAGCAGGTTGCCAATCAGTCTCATCGCTGTTTGGAGTGTGGTAACCCCTACTGTGAGTGGAAGTGCCCGGTACACAACTTTATTCCGAACTGGCTGAAGCTGATTTCCGAAGGCAATATTTTTGAAGCGGCTGAGCTGAGCCATCAAACCAATACCTTGCCGGAAGTGTGTGGTCGCGTGTGTCCGCAGGATCGTCTGTGTGAAGGCGCTTGTACCCTGAACGACGGTTTCGGTGCAGTGACCATCGGTAATGCCGAGAAATACATCACCGACACCGCCTTCGCCATGGGCTGGAAACCGGACATGTCGTCCGTTGTTTGGACCGATAAAAAGGTTGCCATCATTGGTGCCGGTCCTGCGGGGCTGGGTTGTGCTGATGTGCTGGTTCGCAACGGCGTGAAGCCAGTTGTCTTTGATCGCTATCCTGAGATCGGTGGTCTGCTGACATTCGGTATCCCCGAATTCAAACTGGAAAAATCGGTTTTGGTTCGTCGTCGTGAAATCTTTACCGAAATGGGTATTGAGTTCCGCCTGAATACCGAGATTGGTAAAGATGTGTCCATGGAAGAGTTGCTCGGCGAATACGATGCTGTGTTCATGGGTATGGGTACCTACAATTACATGAAAGGCGGTTTCCCGGGTGAAGATCTGCCGGGTGTCTTTGATGCTCTGCCGTTCCTGGTGTCCAACGTCAATCGCAACCTGGGATTTGAAAAAGATCCCGCTGACTTTATCAGCGTAGAAGGCAAGAAAGTTGTTGTTCTGGGTGGTGGTGATACCGCTATGGACTGTAACCGTACTTCTATTCGTCAGCAGGCGGAGTCGGTGGCTTGCGCTTATCGTCGTGACGAAGAAAACATGCCGGGTTCCAAGCGCGAAGTGGCCAACGCTCGCGAAGAGGGTGTGGAGTTCTTGTTCAACCGTCAGCCTATCGCCATCGTGGGTGAAGACAAGGTTGAGGGTGTGAAGGTCGTGACTACTCAGCTGGGTGAGGCGGATGAGAACGGTCGTCGTCGTCCTGAGCCGATTCCGGGCAGTGAAGAAATTCTGCCGGCGGATGTGGTGCTGATCGCCTTTGGTTTCCGCCCGAGCCCTGAACCCTGGTTCGCCGATCACAAAATCAATGTGAATGACTGGGGCGGTGTGGAAGCGCCAGAGGCGCAGGAGTTTAAATTCCAGACCTCCAACCCGAAAGTGTTTGCCGGTGGCGACATGGTTCGCGGTTCTGATCTGGTGGTGACCGCCATCTGGGAAGGTCGTGAAGCGGCTGACGGTATTCTGGACTATCTGGATATCTGATTCCTATTCCCTCTCGGTTTAGAACCGGATTAGAAAAAGCCTCGCTCTCGCGGGGCTTTTTTATGTCAGTCTGAATAGTCAGGTAAGCTTGGCGGCAGCCTGGGGTGTTCGCAACTGATCTATCATGTTCGAAGCTTATCTGCCGTGTTCATAGATCTCGCCGAGGGACTTGGCCGTTCAGTTCGCGTACAATGCCCGCATTTCCGATTTGTACAATCTTGATCGGTGGTACTGAGTTTTTATAGGCTTACCGAATTAAGACCAACGGCATTCAGAGGCTCCATGACCGAATTAAAAAATGATCGTTTCCTTCGTGCACTGCAAAAGCAGCCTGTAGACAAGACACCTGTATGGATGATGCGCCAGGCTGGACGCTATTTGCCCGAATATCGCGCCACCCGTGCTGAAGCCGGCGACTTTATGAGCCTGTGTCAGAACCCGGAAAAGGCCTGCGAGGTGACCTTGCAGCCGCTGGATCGCTTTCCACAACTGGATGCGGCCATTTTGTTCTCGGACATCCTGACCATTCCCGATGCCATGGGGCTGGGCCTGTACTTTGAAACCGGCGAAGGGCCGCGCTTCAAAAAGACGGTGCGAACGGCTGCTGATATCGAGGCCCTGCCCGTACTGGAGACCCAAAAGGATCTGACCTACGTCGTCGATGCGGTATCCACCATTCGCCGTGAACTGAACGGCCGCGTGCCTCTGATTGGTTTCACCGGCAGCCCCTGGACGCTGGCGACCTATATGGTCGAAGGCGGTTCATCCAAAGACTATCGACGCACCAAAGCGATGCTCTACGATCAGCCGGACGTGTTTCATGTGCTGCTCGACAAGCTGGTACTGTCGATCACGGATTATTTGAATCAGCAGATTCTGGCGGGCGCCCAGGCGGTACAGATTTTCGATTCCTGGGGGGGAGCCCTGAGTCACAACGCCTATCAGGAGTTTTCACTCAAGCCCATGCAGCGCATCATTGATGGTCTGATTAAAGAGCACGAAGGCCGTCCTGTGCCGGTGATAATGTTCACCAAGGGTGGCGGTCAGTGGCTGGAGTCCATGGCGGATTCCGGTGCTACTGCACTGGGGCTCGACTGGACTACGGATATCGGCGCTGCCCGTGCCCGAGTCGGGGATCGGGTTGCTTTGCAGGGAAATATGGATCCTGCTGTGCTTTATGCACAGCCTGAGCGCATTCGGTCAGAAGTGGCCACGATTTTGCAGGCTTACGGACAGGGATCGGGGCATATTTTCAATTTGGGTCACGGTGTGACTCCCGAGGTGAATCCGGCTCATGCAGGGGCGTTTTTTGAGGCTGTGCATGAGTTCTCCGCCAAGTATCATCAGACAGAAGGCTAGTTGTTGAGCGTAGTCGGTTATTAAGAAAATGTTGTTTAGCCCGACTTGTTACTATAATAGGAGTATTCTGTAGAGAAAATCCGCGATCTGTTGCTGATTTACCCTCCTGGGTGAGCTGTCCGGTTAGGTAGGGTGTTTAGTTACTTTTCGCGTATTTCATTATTTAAAGTGTGAACCGATACACTAGGACTCGGCACAGGGGTCTGTATACTCAGGCGAATTAGCGTTTTGAGATAACAGAGGGCGTGCCGAATGAGCGACGGGGCGGTTGCAGTGGGCGTAAAACAAGTCAAAGTAGACGTTAACGAGGTCACCATCGGCATGTTCGTGTCGGGGCTCGATCGTCCGTGGACTCAAACGCCATTTCCCCTGCAGGGCTTTTATGTTCGTGAAGCGGAAGAAATTCGTCAATTGAAAGCTCATTGTCGCCATGTCTATATCGATGTGGCTAAAGGCGCAGGTCCTGTTGCTGCCCGTCTAAAAACCATTTCCAAAGAGCCTCAGCGCAAAGGTGTTCGAGCCACCCGATCCAGCAAAGTCAAAATAGACGTCTCCCCGCTCAAGATCCGCCGCGATGTTTACAAAAATCAAACGCCTCTGAAAAAAGAGGTCAAGCACGCCCGAGAACTTCATAAGACGGTATTTAAGTCTATTGGTGAGGTGATGCAGCAGCTTGGCAGTGGCGAGGGCGTCCCGGTACAGGAAACCAAGCGCGTCGCCAGTGAGATGGTCGACAGTGTGCTGCGCAACCCCGATGCCTTCACATGGCTGTCTCGGGTGAAAGAAGCGGATGAGCACACCTACAGCCACTCGGTGCGGTCTGCGGTGTGGGCTATTATTTTCGGTCGTCACGTGGGCATGGCGAAAAAAGACCTCGATACTCTGGCGATGGGTGTTTTGTTGAAAGACGTTGGCAAAGCCAATATTGATCGGGCCCTACTGAACAAATCCCAGCGAACTCCAGCGGAAGAAAGTGAATATGAGCGCTTTGTGGAGATCGGTGTCGAGATTCTGCGCCAGACCCCCAATGTCGAACCCAAGGTGATTTCGGTGGTAAAAACCCACTGCGAGCGGGTGAACGGCAGTGGGTTCCCCCAGCAGTTGCGAGGCGACAAAATCCCTTTGCTGGGTAAGATCGCCGGAATCGTGACCTTCTACGACGATGTCACCAATCCTCGGGGTGAAATGTATCCGCTGGCGCCTTCCCGCGCGGTAGCCAAGCTTTACGATCGGCGTGACAAAGAGTTTCAGGAAGAGCTGGTGGTGGAGTTCATCCGCGCTATTGGCTTATACCCCACCGGGACGTTGGTAGAGCTCAATACCGGTGAAGTGGCGGTGGTGGTTGAACAGAACTTCGAGCGCCGGTTGAAACCTAAAGTGATTATTGTTCTGGACGCCTGCAAAGAGCCATTGTCGAAACATATCACGCTGGACCTGGCGGAAGATGATCGTCGCAAACAAGCGCTGGTCGACAGTGGTAAAAAGCGTTTCGATGAGGTGGAAAAAATCGAGATTGCTCAGGATCTGGAGCCGGGCAGTTTCGATGTGGATATTCAGAAGATCCGTGATGATTATCTGTTTGCCAGCGTTGAGAAAAAAGGGCTGTTTTCTTTCCTCAAGCGGCGGTGATTGTCAGTCAGATCTGATTTTCAAATACATTATTCAAATAAACAAAAAAGGCGCATTTATGCGCCTTTTTTGTGTTTCCGGGGCTGTGCTTCCGGGGGGTGCGTATCAGCGAATCGAGCCCATTTTCTCGCCCATTAGCGTGGCGGAACCGGCGGTGAACTCCTCGCTCCATTCCATCGCCTCTTTGCCAAACAGCACAATCGCTGTTGAGCCCAGCTTGAAGCGACCCATCTCATCACCGGTGGCATAGCTGAGGTTCTGGCTGCCATCATAGTGTGTCGTGCGGATGGTGCGTGGCTCGGGAGTCACCTGTCCAGCCCACACGGTTTCAATGCTGGCGACAATCATCGCGCCGACGAGTATTACCGCCATGGGGCCGGCTTCGGTGTCGAACAGACACACCGCGCGCTCGTTGCGGGCAAACAGACGCGGCACATTCTCGGCGGTGGTGTCATTGACGGAAAACAGGTCGCCCGGCACATGAGTCATGCTTTTCAGGGTGCCGCCCAGGGGCATATGCACCCGGTGGTAGTCGCGGGGTGACAGATACACCACGGCAAACTTGCCGTCTTCAAACTGTTTGGCCGTTGCCGCATCGCCACCCACCAGTTCCTGCAAGTTGTAATCCTGCCCCTTGGCCTGAAAAATCCGGCCGTGCTGAATGTCGCCAATTTGGCTGATGGCGCCGTCAGCGGGGCATACGACGGCGTTGCTTTCCTCGCTGATGGGGCGGGCTTCCGGCTTTAAGGCGCGGGTGAAAAAGTCGTTAAACGTGCGATAGGCGCAGGGATCCGTCTCCAGAGCTTCGTCCATGTTGACGTCGTAGCGGTTCACAAACCAGCGGGTGAACGGGTCTTTGATCCAGCTGATGGAGGTGTTGGCTAGCCAGCCCGCCATGCGGGACAGAATGTGTTGGGGGACAAGGTACTGAAATGCAATAAAGAGTCTGTCTTTCATATCGGGGTCTTAAAAGTCATGTGTGATAGAAAAATGGGTGGTAAAACTGGTGGTAAAAAATAAGTACAAAGCGATGAGCCGCTATCGATCCTGATCCAGTGTGGAGAGGATATAACGGAAGCTGGCCATGCGCACCGGGCTGATGTCGCCGCTTTCCAATGCCTGTTGAATGGCGCAACCGGGTTCCGACTGGTGGGCGCAGTCTCGAAACTTGCAGTGGCCGAGGAAAGGGCGAAATTCCACAAACCCTTCCAGCAGGCTTTGCTCGTCCATATGCCAGAGGCCGAATTCTCGAATCCCCGGCGAGTCGATCAGGTGACCACCGGCCGGAAAGTGAAACAGGTGCGCGGTGGTGGTGGTGTGGGTACCCTGCTGGCTGATTTCGGAGAGCCCGCCAACCTTGAGGTTCTCGTTCGGCATCAACATGTTAATCAGCGAGGATTTGCCAACACCGGACTGGCCCACAAAGACACTGGTGTAATGGGTGAGATAGTCGATCAATTCGGCCAGTCCCTCTTCGGTCTTGGTCGATACATTCAGCCATTCGTAACCCAATCCCTGATAGCGATCCTGCAGGGTTTGCAGACTGTCGCGGTTGTTGTCATCGATGCGGTCGATTTTGTTGAGCAGGATAATCGGCTGTATATCGAGCGTCTCGGCGGCCACCAGATAGCGATCAATCAGATTGCCATAGGGTTCCGGGTAGGGAGCGATAACGATGAGAATGCGGTCAATATTGGCGGCCACGGTTTTCATGTCGCCATACGGGTCGGGGCGACTCAGCTGCGAGTGGCGCTCCAGTACAGCAACAATGACCCCCAGAGGATCGCCGCTGCGCCAGACTACATTGTCACCGGTGACCAGAGAGCCTAGATTGGCGCGCATATGACAGCGCTGTACTTGACCCTGATTGTCTCCGTCCGTGGCCTCCACCAACACCTGAGTACCATAGTGGGCAATTACCAGGCCGTGCTGTTCGGGGCCCAAATCGCCGTCTTCAATCTTTTCCTGAGCTTTTTCTTCCCGCTTGGTGGCGCGCGCGGCGCGTTCATCCTGCACTTTCTGGATGCGCCAGGCCTGGCGTCGGGTCAGTTTACGTTTGCTCATGAAGTGGCTGCCAGTGGTTAGCTGCTATGTCGTTAGCTGTTATAGTGAAGTATGAATACAGATCGCGTGAAAACTTGTGGCATTGTAGAGGATTTAGAAGCTGAAGTAGCGCATTTAGAGGTTTTAAGTAACGGATTTAACAATTATGAGTAATGAACAAAATAAAGATGACCGCCTGATCTGGATAGATCTGGAAATGACCGGTCTGTTGCCGGATTCCGACGTAATCATAGAAATCGCCACCATCGTCACGGATGCCGAGCTCAATGTGCTGGCCGAGGGGCCAGTGCACGCGATTCATCAGTCCGAAGCGACTATGAATGGCATGGATGAATGGAACACCCGCCAGCATGGCAAGTCCGGTCTCACGGCGCGGGTACTGGCGAGCGATGTCAGCACGGAGCAGGCGGAGCAGGCCACCATCGATTTTTTGGAAAAGTGGGTGCCGGCGGGCAAGTCACCGATCTGTGGCAACTCCATCTGTCAGGATCGGCGCTTTTTAGCCAACTATATGCCCAAGCTGGAAGCCTACTTTCACTACCGCAATCTGGATGTGAGTACGCTGAAAGAACTGGCGCGCCGCTGGAAGCCAGAGGCGCTGGAAGGGGTTAAGAAATCCGGTGCCCATTTGGCACTGGATGACATCAAGGATTCCATCGAAGAGTTAAGACACTACCGCAAAACGTTTATTCAGCTGTGATGCTGCCGAAGCCAATTGATAAGGACGTCATTGCGAGGAGTCGTAGACGACGCGGCAATCCATGTGTGGCAGTGCTTAATGGGCAATGTGCTGGCAATGGATCGCTTTGCTCGCGATGACGTTAGAGTGGGTATCAAAAGCTGTGGGGGGATTTCCCGTTAGCGGCTTGTTTAGAGCAAATATTAGGTATTGTAAACATCCAGTACCAGCCCCCAGGCGTTGTGCGGCTCGGGGACATCCCAGTCGCTGTAAACGGCATCCAGCTTTTTGAAGTAGTGATCGGCGACCTTGCGGAAGGTGGGGCGCCCGGGATCGGTTAGCAGGACTCTCTCCACGCCAGCGTCCATGGCTCGTTGAATTAACTGTTTGACTGGGGGGACGAGGCTGTCCCAGAAACAGATGTCGGCGCCGATGATCATATCGAACTGCGTCAGCTGTTCCACGGTAATGTCTTCAAAGCGCATTTGAATAGTATCAACCTCAACGCCGTTGAGAGCCGCGTGGTGCTCCAGATAGGGGAAGACGCTGTCATCGGCGTCCAGCGCAATCACTTCGGCGTCGAATGTTTTCGCACAATAGATGCCACCCAATCCCCAGCCGCAGCCCAATTCAAGAATACGGCAGCCCGGGTCAGGCGGGCATTCCGACAGATAATCCATCAGCAGAAACGTCGATTTCCAGAATTTGTTGCCATGCAAGCTGGCGTCACCCCCCTCACGTTTCAGACGGCGGATATCCGGGTGACTGTTTTTGAGAATCTGCAGGCCAAACGCGTCGCGGGAGTGTGGCGAAGCCTGTGGTTCTGAAGGTTGTTTTCTTGAGGTCTGAGTAGAAGGCTGCTGCTGTGTTTGTGTCATGTACGGCTGTTTCCCTCGTGCGATTGGCGATGAAACTTAGGGGTTGCGCGGTGCCTTGATCTTGCGGCGCCGGCGGCGACCCGGATTGGCGTGTTGCTGCAGGGCCCACTGAACATGTTCCTGCACCAGCTCTGAAGGGTAATCGAGTTTCTGTTGCAGGGCTGTGACAACCGTCTCGCTGGTGGGGGCATTGCCGAGCCCCACGGCGAGGTTGCGCAGCCAGCGTTCATAGCCGATGCGGCGAATGGCCGAGCCTTCGGTATTTTTCAAAAACTCTTCTTCGCTCCACTGAAACAGCGTGGACAAGTCGCTGCGATCCAGCTGATGCCTTGGGGTAAAGCTGTCTTCCTGAGAGAAAGACGCGTACCGGTTCCAGGGACAAATAGCCTGGCAGTCGTCGCAACCAAACACCCGATTACCCATCGGTTCGCGGAACTCTACGGGAATGGCCCCTTTGTTTTCAATGGTCAGATAAGAAATGCAGCGCCGGGCGTCCAGCTCGTAAGGGCGTGGAAAGGCGTCGGTGGGGCAGACTTTCAGGCACGCCTGACAATCGCCGCAGCGATCGTGTTCCTCGCTCGTGTCCACTGGCAGCGGCAGGCTGGTATAGACTTCTCCGAGAAAAAACCAGCTGCCGGCCTGACTGTTTAATAATAGCGTGTGTTTCCCCACCCACCCCAATCCGGCTTTGGCGGCCAGCGGGCGCTCCATCACGGGTGCGCTGTCGACAAATGCACGCTGTTGAAGATCATGGTCTGCCGTGTCAGAGGATGAGATATAAGGTTCTACTGCCTCTTCGATGCGTTTCGCCAGTTGGCTCAAGCGTTTGCGAATCAGTTTGTGGTAGTCGCGACCGAGAGCGTAGCGGGAGACGTAGGCTTTCTCGCCGTCTTTCAGAATACGAATCTGATCGGTGTCCGCGGGCAGGTAGTCCAGTCGCGCGCAGATCACTCTTTGGGTGCCGGGCAGAAGTTCATCCGGTCGCGAGCGCTTGTTGCCGTGCTCGCCGATCCAGGCCATGTCGCCCTGATAGCCTTTATCGAGCCAGGCTTTTAAACGCGGCTCCTCATCGCTCAGGTCGGCGTCGGCAATGCCTATCTGCTGAAAACCCAGTTCCCGCCCCCAGCGTTTGATGTCTGCGGCCAGATCGTCGAGAAATTGTGTGGGAAGCGCAGGAGTCGATGAAACCATGAAATCACAAGTCTGTTAAAAGCCTTCAGTCTGAAGCCTTGGGGTGCGGTAAGTGTGTATAATTCTCCCATATTTAACCGAATTTCGAGAGCCCTACATGTCAGACGGATCATCCACTACTGTTGCTGCCCCTTTTACCCGGGTTTTACCGGCGGATCTCTACCGCGCAGAGCAGGTGAGGGAGCTGGATCGCTGTGCCATAGAAGAGCACGGCATTGCCGGTATTCATTTGATGAAGCGCGCCGGACGTGCAGCCTTCTCGGCCCTGCTGGAGCGCTGGCCCGAGCCGGAGCAGGTCACCGTCTTGTGTGGCGCTGGCAACAATGGTGGTGATGGTTACGTGATCGCCGCGCTGGCCGCACAGCGTCGCATTCCGGTGACGGTGATCTATGTGGCCGATCCGGATAAGTTGCAGGGCGATGCCCGCACCGCGTATGAATTTGCCCGCCGCGAAGGCGTCATTATGCAGCCACTGCAGGAGAGTCAGGGGTTCAGCGGTGTGGTAGTGGACGCGATGCTCGGCACCGGACTGAACGGTGACGTGCGCGAGCCGTTTCAGCAGGCGATTGAATGGTTGAACAATTCCGGTCAGCCAGTACTGGCAGTCGATATACCCTCTGGCTTGTGTGCCGACACCGGTCGGGCGTTGGGGGCGGCAGTGAAAGCGGATGTCACGGTCAGTTTTATTGGTTTGAAGCAGGGGCTGTTGACCACTCGCGGACCAGCTTTAACCGGGGAGTTGCTGTTTGCGGATTTGAATGTGCCGGAAGAGGTGTTGCGCACCCAGATTGCCAGTGTGGAGCGACTGCAGCTCAGCCAGTTGTTAAAACAGCTGCCTGATCGCGACGGCGATGCTCACAAAGGCAACTTTGGTCATGTGATGGTTATTGGTGGCGACAGCGGCTTTGCCGGTGCAGCCGCCATGGCCGGGGAGGCCTCGGCGCGAATGGGGGCGGGGCTGACCAGTGTTGCTACCCAGCCGGAGCATGTTGCTGCCATCATTGCCCGTCGGCCGGAGTTGATGGTGCTGGGCGTGTCGTCAGGACAGGTACTGGAGTCGTACCTGGATCGTCCTTCGGTCTTGGTGTTGGGGCCGGGTCTGGGACACACACCCTGGTCGGAACAGATGCTGAAGCAGGCTGTGGCCAGTGGTTTGCCAATGGTACTGGACGCCGATGGTCTGAATTTGCTGGCGGAAGGTCGCGTCATTCCCAATACCAGCCAGCGGGATAACTGGATTCTGACGCCGCACCCGGGTGAAGCGGCGCGATTGTTGGGGTGCTCCACGGCTGAGATTCAAAAAGACCGGTTTGCGTCCGCACAACAATTGCAAAAACGTTTTGGTGGCACGGTTCTGTTGAAAGGCGCTGGCACCGTGATTGCCGCTGCGGATGGCAGTCTGAGTGTGGCCAATGTGGGCAACCCGGGCATGGCGTCCGGAGGCATGGGAGATGTGCTCAGTGGTGTGATTGGCGGTTTGTTGGCTCAGGGGCTGGAACCCTGCGCGGCGACCAAACTGGCGGTGTGTCTGCACGGCACGGCGGCGGACTTGGCCGCTGATGAAAACGGCCAGCGGGGCTTGCTGGCGACCGATTTGTTGCCGTACCTGCGTCAGTTGTTGAACAGCCAGCTGGCTTAATAAAGTAGCGCTTAAACAGTTTAGTGCTTGTAATAATGCAGTCGCGTTAATCGGGAATGGGTTGTGGCTCTGGAAAATCTTTTAGCGGAACATTTTTTAGCGGACGAGGCGGCCACCGTGGCTGCCGGTCAGGCGGTGGGCCTGGCGGCAGAGCAAGGAGCGGTGATCTTTCTGCAGGGTGATCTGGGCGCAGGCAAAACCACTTTCAGTCGGGGAGTGTTGCGCGCTTTTGGGCATTCAGGCGCGGTTAAGTCACCCACTTATACGCTGGTTGAGCCTTACGATTTCGGATCGCGGCAGGTGTATCACTTCGATTTGTATCGCCTGGGGGATCCGGAAGAGCTCGAGTATATGGGGATTCGGGATTATTTCACCGAGCAGGCGTTATGCCTGGTGGAGTGGCCAAGCCGGGGTGAAGGTTTTTTACCTGCAGCCGATGTGCTGGTGACCTTAGAGGTGGAGGCGCCTGGTCGCCGCATCCGTATTCAGACAAATACCGAGCGCGGGCAAGCGCTGGTCGGGAATATTGCCTGGGGTGGGTAATCAAGGTTGGGCGGTTCTTCCCTCGCCAATTTTGCAGCCAGCCCTTTTAACGGTTCGAATTTGGCGGTAATTTAGTCACTGGTGATTTTTAATACAATGGCATGAGAGCCTGTTAAGCTTGTATCAGGGAACTGGCAGCAGCAGGGAATTAGCAACAGGGAAACATAACAAACGTTGAATAGATCATAAACGTTGAGCACGGTGACCCAGGAGATGATGGCAGTTGGCAGAGTGAAAACAGGTGTCTATATAGGCGGCCATACAGATATGGGCGGTCATACAGATAGCCATGCCGTTATGGGGGCAGGGTGGCAGAGCGTGACTCGCAGGATTCTGTTGATGTGCGCTATTCTGTTGCTGTCTGGTCTCGGGCAGATTACCTATGCGGCCGTACAGGTGGAAAGTGTTCGTCTGTGGCGGGCTCCGGACAGCACGCGTCTGGTATTTGATCTCAGTGATACGGTACAGCACAAGCTGTTTACTCTCTCCAACCCTTCTCGTTTGGTCATCGATATCGAAAATACCCGTTCGGGTACCAGCTTCTCCGAGCTGCCTTTAAAGGATACCCCCATTCGCGGGATTCGCAGTGCTGAGCGCAACGGCAAGGACTTGCGAGTGGTGCTGGATCTGTCCGCAGCCATTAAGCCCAAGAGTTTTGTGCTGCCGAAACACGGTGACAAAAACGACCGTCTGGTGATCGATTTGTTTGATCGCGACAAGCCGGTGGAGAAAACCGTCGAACAGCTGGTCAGCACTCATCAAGGCAAGCGCGACATTATTATTGCGATCGATGCCGGACATGGGGGTGAAGATCCCGGAGCGTCAGGTCCAAAGATTAAAGGACGCCATCTGCGGGAAAAAGACGTGGTGTTGTCCATCAGCAAGCAGTTGGCGGATATGATCAACGCCGAACCGGGTTATCGTGCCGAGCTGGTGCGCACCGGTGATTATTACATCCCGCTGCGCAAGCGTCGGGACATCGCCCGGGAGAAACGAGCTGATCTGTTTGTCTCGATTCACGCGGATGCCTTTAAAAACCCTCGGGCCAGTGGCGCTTCGGTTTTTGCCTTGTCTCGCAGTGGTGCCACATCAGAAACAGCCCGTTTTCTGGCACAGCAGGAGAACGAGGCGGATTTGATTGGCGGTGTGGGTGGCGTCAGTCTGGACGATAAAGACGAAGTGCTGCGCGGTGTGCTGGTGGATTTATCCATGACCGCAACCTTGGGTTCCAGTCTGCAAGTGGGCGATAAGGTTCTGAAATCCATGGGGACATTTGCCCATCTGCACAAACATCAGGTGGAGCAGGCGGGGTTTGCGGTACTGAAGTCACCGGATGTTCCCAGTATTTTGGTGGAAACCGGTTTTATTTCAAACCCGGGTGAAGCCAATAAACTGAACAGCTACGCCTATCGGCAGAAGTTGTCGAGGGCTATTTTCAAAGGTATCAGACAACATTTTTACGCGTTGCCGCCAGCGGGCAGTTACGTGGCTTATCTCAAATACGGTGGTAAGCCGGTTGCTTCTTCCGCTAAAGAGCATGTGATTTCTCGCGGTGATACGCTCAGCGGTATTGCTCGTCGCTACGATGTGACAGTGAGCCAGATTCAAAAAGCCAACCGAATGTCCTCCAGTGCCATTCAGGTGGGACAAACGCTTAAAATTCCGGCGTCCTGAGTTTTCACCGGCGACCTTTATTTAACATTAGCTATACATTCTCAGCCGTTTGCCATCAACGCGTGCGGCGACAGGTTTCTCTATTTATGTCAAAAATCAAGTTACTCAGCCCCCGTCTGGCGAACCAGATTGCCGCCGGCGAAGTGGTTGAACGCCCTGCATCCGTGATCAAGGAAGTGTTGGAAAACAGTCTGGATGCTGGTGCCACCCGTCTCGATGTCGACATCGAAAGTGGCGGTATCAAATTGATGCGAGTGCGCGATAACGGCGGCGGTATCGATAAGGATGACTTGCCGCTTGCCCTCAGTCGTCACGCCACCAGTAAAATTTATCAGCTCGATGATCTTGAGGCCGTGGCGACGCTGGGATTTCGCGGTGAGGCGTTGGCGAGTATCAGTTCGGTCTCTCGTCTGACGGTGACCAGCAACACTGGCGAAGAGAGTAACGGTTGGTGCGCCAAGGCAGAAGGTCGCGATATGGAGGCCGATGTGGCTCCCGCCGCTCATCCGCAAGGCACCACGGTGGAAGTGCGGGATTTGTTTTTTAATACTCCGGCACGCCGCAAGTTTTTGCGCACGGAAAAAACCGAATTCAATCGTATCGAAGACAACATCAAAAAGCTGGCGCTGTCCCGTTTTGATGTGGGATTTAATCTGCGTCACAACGGACGGGTAATCCACAGCTGGCGCGCGGCTCAGTCCCAGGTGGAACAGGAGCGGCGCGTGGCGCAGGTGTGCGGTCCGGCGTTTATGGAAAACGCGGTGCACATCGACATCGAGCGTGGCGATTTAAAATTGTGGGGCTGGGTGGCCTTGCCGACCTTTTCCCGCAGTCAGGCTGACTTGCAGCACTTTTATGTCAATGGTCGGGCGATCAAGGATCGGCTGGTGACCCACGCTGTGCGTCAGGCGTATCAGGATGTGTTGTTCCATGGCCGTCATCCTGCGTTTGTGCTGTATCTGGAATTGAATCCGGCGACGGTGGATGTGAATGTCCATCCGACCAAACACGAAGTGCGCTTTCGCGACAGTCGCATGGTGCACGATTTTCTGTTTCGCAGTTTGCATCACGCTCTGGCCGAAGTGAGACCGAAAGATCAGATGCATTCGCCGTCCAATGATTTGTCCCTGCAGTCCACCGCACAAGTCAGTGGGGTGGAAGCCGGTGAGTTTAAGCAGCAGGAGAGTATGTCATTTCGTCCTTCAGCGGCGACAGCTCCTTCCATGTTTGGTGGCTACAGTGGCGCGAGCGCCTCGCCAGCGCAGGGGGTAAATGAACAACTGCCGGCCTATCAACAACTCTACGGTGCGCCTCAGGAGGCTCGGGCAGAGGCTGCGACGGCAGGCGGTTATCAGGGGGTTAATCTTGCCGAGCTTGAGCAATCCGACAGCGAGATTCCTCCGCTGGGCTATGCCATTGCGCAACTGAAAGGCATTTATATTCTGGCCGAGAATGCACAGGGGTTGATTGTGGTGGATATGCACGCGGCTCACGAGCGCATCACCTACGAGCGGATGAAGTTGGCGGTGGCCGAACAAGGTATTCAGACTCAACCATTGTTGGTGCCGGAGACCATTGCCGTGAGTCAAAAAGAAGCCGACTGCGCAGAAGAGCACGATGAAGTGTTCAAGTCGCTGGGTTTTGAAATGCAGCGTGCGGGACCGGAAAGCCTGCTCATTCGACAGATTCCCGTGATTCTGAACCGAGCCAATGTAGAGCAGCTGGTGCGCGATGTGCTGTCGGATCTGGTGGAATATGGTTCCAGCAAGCGCATTGACCACCACATCAACGAAATTCTCAGCACCATGGCCTGCCACGGTTCCGTGCGAGCTAACCGTAAACTCACGATTCCGGAAATGAACGCCCTGTTGCGGGACATGGAAGCTACCGAGCGCAGCGGGCAGTGTAACCACGGTCGACCGACCTGGGCGCTGCAAACACTGGATGAGTTGGACAAACTGTTTCTGAGAGGCCAGTGAGTGTGACCAGTGGCGAAGAACAGATGAAAAAACCGCTGGTGATTTTTCTGATGGGTCCCACGGCTTCAGGCAAAACCGATCTGGCCATTGCTCTGCGTGAGCAGTTGCCCGTCGACATTATCAGTGTGGATTCCGCCCTGGTGTACCGTCAAATGGATATCGGCAGTGCCAAGCCCAGCGCGGAAGAGCAGTCGCTGGCGCCTCATCGTCTGCTGGATATTCGCGATCCGGGTGAGCCCTATTCGGCGGCGGAGTTTCGTGAAGACGCGCTGCGGGAAATTCAGAGCATTGTCGATGCCGGGCGTATTCCGCTGTTGGTGGGCGGCACCATGTTGTATTTCAAGGCACTGCTGGAAGGCTTTGCTGATATGCCGGCGGCGGATCCGCAAGTCAGAGCCTCTATTGAGGCCGAAGCCAAAGAGCAGGGCTGGCCCGCCATCCATGAGCAGCTGGCAGCGGTCGATCCGGAGGCGGCGGCTGCCATTCATCCAAATCACTCACAGCGACTCAGTCGGGCTCTGGAGGTCTATCGGGTTTCCGGGAAGACCATGACCGAATTGCGTCAACAGCAGGATCGTCAGGCGCAGGATCTTCATCAGCGGTTTCAGGTGGTGCAGGTGGCAATTGCGCCTCACGACCGGTCGGTGTTGCACGAGCGTATCGCCAGGCGCTTTGAGTTGATGTTGCAGAATGGCTTCTTGGAAGAGGTGCAGCGTTTGTACGATCGCGGTGATCTTCACCCGGATTTACCGGCAATTCGCGCGGTGGGATACCGTCAGGTTTGGGAGTATTTGGCTGGCGAGTGCACGTATGACGAAATGGTGACGCGGGGTATCGTGGCAACCCGACAGCTCGCCAAACGTCAGTTGACCTGGTTGAGGGGGTGGGATCAGCTCAATTGGCTCTATACGGACACTGAAGACGGGCGATTTCGCAAAAAAACAGTTCTTATCAAGGAATTTTTGAACTTTTTACCTGAAACGACCCTATAATAGGGGCTGCACCTATAATTGTTAGGTACACAGTCAGTTTTTATAGTCATTTTTTATTAACGCTTACTTGCCGCCCGGCTGAACTTAGACGCAACCGGATTTAACGGCAGCTTGAATTGCTAGTCAGCAAAGGAGAACCATTATGTCAAAGGGGCATAGTCTACAAGACCCTTATTTGAACGTTCTGCGTAAAGAGCGTATTCCCGTGTCCATTTACCTTGTTAACGGCATCAAACTTCAGGGGCAGGTTGAGTCGTTTGACCAGTTTGTTGTTCTGTTGAAAAACACCGTCAGCCAGATGGTCTACAAACATGCAATTTCTACCGTCGTTCCTTCTCGCGCCGTACGTGTGCCAATGCTGAACCCTCAGGGTGAAGGCGAAGAGGGCGAAGGCTAAACTTTTGAGGTACCTCGTTGTTCTTTGATCGTCCTGACTCCGGTGAACTGGCTGTGCTGGTTCATCTGGAGTTTCCCCAGCATACCGATCCCGATGATCCCCGTGAATTCGAAGAACTGGTGTTGTCCGCAGGTGGCGACCCCGTTGATTTTATTACCGGCCAACGGTCCACTCCCCATGCTCGCTATTTTGTCGGTACCGGCAAACTGGAAGAGTTGAAGCAGTGCGTGCAATTGCACGAAGCAGATCTGGTGATCTTTAACCACAATCTTTCTCCCAGCCAGGAGCGCAATCTGGAGCAAGAGCTCAAATGCCGCGTTCTGGATCGCACTGGTCTGATTCTCGATATTTTTGCCCAGCGGGCACGTACCCACGAAGGTAAGTTGCAGGTCGAGCTGGCGCAGCTGCGTCATGTGTCGACTCGCTTGATTCGCGGCTGGACTCACCTTGAGCGCCAGAAAGGTGGTATTGGTTTGCGTGGCCCGGGTGAGACCCAGCTCGAAACAGACAGACGTCTGCTGCGTGGCCGTATTAAGGCTATTGAAAAGCGCCTGGAAAAGGTGCGCCGTCAGCGTGATCAGGGGCGCCGCTCCCGTCGCCGGGCCGAAGTGCCCACGGTGTCCCTGGTGGGTTACACCAACGCCGGTAAATCCACCTTGTTCAACAACATTACTAATGCCGGGGTGTATGCGCAGGATCAGCTGTTTGCAACGCTGGATCCCACCATGCGCCGTATATCGTTGCCCACTCTCGGACCGGCAGTACTGGCGGATACCGTAGGGTTTATCAGCCATCTTCCTCACCGGCTGGTCGAGGCGTTCCGCGCCACGCTGGAAGAGGCGGCGAGTTCAGACCTGCTCCTGCATGTGATTGATGCGGCGGCGGAAGAGCGATCCCGCAACATCGAACAGGTAGAGGAAGTGCTGCAGGAAATTGGCGCCGCCGAGCTGCCGCAACTGCGTGTGTATAACAAAATCGATCTGCTGGAGAGCTTTGCTCCCCGGCTGGATCGCGACGATGAAGGCAAGCCTGTGGCCGTCTGGCTGTCGGCTCATTCCGGTGAGGGCATTGATCTGCTGTTTGATGCGGTGGCCGAGCTGCTGGGGCAGGAGCGAGTGCTCGAAACCCTGTGTCTGGAGCCCTCTCAGTCCCGTCTGAGAGCCAAGTTGTACGAGTGCAACGC
>NZ_CBFIHX010000050.1:0-24957 GCF_965662505.1 Pseudomaricurvus sp.
CGCCGATCCGGCCACAGCCACCGCCGCGTCCTTCACCTTGGGCTTTGACTGCTGAATCAGTGCCTTAAGCACATCAGCAACCGCATCCACTTCGTGGATGTTTTTTTCAACCACGGCATTTGCGGGTAGCGCTTTGACCGCGTAACTTTCCACGCGATAGCGATCCCCCTGGCGGCTGAGCTCCAATAACTTGATTGATGTAGAGCTAATGTCGAGCCCCAAAACGGGCTTGGCCTTGCGCTCTAAGAACCCCAAAATTCCCATTTTTCTATCTATTTCCGTAACTTAGGTGCTTTTGATGTTATAGCACTTTAACTTAAGCCTGCAACAAGGCTGGCCATATGTAAACACTTAAAAACCGCTTATAATGCTCAGCACACACACCCCGGCTACCTAAGCCCTTAATTCTGTTAGAAAAAATGACTTATAAAGTAAAATACCTTACTTGGGCTTTTTGGCTCATCCTGGCCGCGGGCTGTGGAACTTTATCGCTTTTTGCAGGTATTACCCTGTATTTAAGTCCTAAACTCCCTGAAGTAGAGACACTCAGGCAGGTAAAATTACAAACTCCCTTACGCGTGTATTCCCGCGATGGGCTTCTTATTGGAGAATTTGGCGAAAAACGCCGTAACCCCATCTCAATCGAGGATGTCCCAAAAGCGTTTATAGACGCCATTCTCGCAGCTGAGGATGACAGATTCTACTCTCATCATGGCGTCGATATTAAGGGGCTTTTGCGAGCCGCTTCACAATTATTGCAATCAGGACAGATACAAACTGGCGGAAGTACCATCACGATGCAAGTCGCCAGAAACTTTTTCCTGACGCGCAAACAAACTTTCAGCCGCAAATTTAATGAGATCCTGCTGGCACTCCAAATCGAAAAAGAGCTGACCAAAGGCGAGATCCTTGAGCTGTACACCAACAAAATCTACCTCGGGAATCGCGCCTATGGCATCGAGGCCGCCGCCCGGGTCTACTACGGCCAATCCATTGGCGAACTGGACCTTGCCCAACTGGCCATGATCGCCGGCCTGCCCAAAGCCCCTTCCGCCTACAACCCCATCGCCAACCCTCAGCGGGCTGTTATTCGCCGCAACTGGATTCTCGGCCGCATGCTCTCTCTGGGCTACATCGACAAAGCGCAGCACACCACTGCGATTGCCGAGCCAGTCACAGCGTCTTATCACGGCTCCCGATTGGAGCTGAGCGCCCCTTACATTGCCGAAATGACCCGCAAGGAAGCCGTCGACAAACTCGGGCTGGCCGCCTACACCGACGGCTTCAGAATTTACACAACCATTGACTCCAAACTGCAGGAGCACGCCCAACAGGCGGTTATTGATGGCCTGCTAAGCTACGACAAACGCCACGGTTATCGCGGCCCGGAAGCCAAACTACCCATGTCGATGCCAAAGCAAGCCGGCGCTGAAGGTTCCGATACCCAGCTTATCGACCCCGCCACGGATAACGTGAGCGCAATTGATCAAAATACCGCCGGCGATGGCAGTAATACCGACAACCCCACCCTGCCCAAACCCCGACTCCCACTACTGGAGTGGCAACATGCCTTGAGCGACTACAGAACCGTCGGCGGGCTCACTGCCGCCGTAGTCACTCAAGTCAATCCGGACAGTGTCGACTTCCTCACCGCTGACGGCACCCAGGCCAACATCCGCTGGGAGAACGGCCTATCTGACGCAAAGCCCTACATCTCTGAAAACCGCTATGGCTTCCCCCCGAAAACCGCCTCAGACGTGCTTGAAACCGGGGACGTCATCCGTATCGTGAAAAACCAAGAGGGCGACTGGCAACTGACTCAGGTCCCCGCAGCTCAGGCGGCTCTGGTCTCTCTCAACCCGGCCGATGGCGCCATCAACGCTCTGGTGGGCGGTTTCGATTTCTCCCAGAGTCACTTTAACCGCGCCACTCAGGCCGAGCGTCAACCGGGCTCAAACTTCAAGCCATTTGTCTACACCACCGCACTTGAACACGGCTTCACTCCAGCAACAACGATTAATGATGCCCCTATTGTGTTCGACGACCCGTCACTGGAGAACACCTGGCGCCCGGAAAATGCCAGCGGTAAATTCTTTGGCCCCACCCGCCTGCGCCAGGCCCTCTACAAATCCCGCAACCTGGTCTCGATTCGCGTCCTGCGCAGCATCGGTATCGACACCGCCATCGACGGCATGGATCGTTTCGGTTTTGACAAGGACAAACTGCCCCGCAACCTGTCTCTGGCACTGGGCACCTACTCCATCACACCTTTGCAACTGGCCACTGGCTATGCCGTGCTCGCCAACGGCGGCTTTAAGGTGTCCCCCTATTTAATCGACCGCGTCGATAATGTGGATGGCGAGACGGTTTTTCAGGCGCTCCCGGCCACCGTTTGCCGCGAATGTGAAGCAAAAGCCAAAGCTGCAGCCCTTGCAGAGGCCTCGGCTACAGACTCACACAACGGCGAAACTGCCGCTGACAACAACACCCAGGCCGACAGCGTTGAAGCACTGGAGAACGCCATGGCCGCTGAACTTGCCGCCAGCCAGCAGGAAGACCAGGACTCTCAACTCTCCACAGAGATCGACAACCAAACACTCGCAGCATCCGAGCCCTCACAGGACACACCCGCCAAGGACGAACCGAAAGAACTTGAAAGACCGGTCGCTCCCAGAGTGGTTAGCGAGCAGGTGGCTTACCTGATTGACGACATCCTGCGGGATGTGATCCAGAAGGGCACAGGACGCCGGGCCAAAGTGCTGGAGCGTGACGACCTGGCCGGCAAAACCGGGACTACCAACGGGCCAACTGACGCCTGGTTCTCCGGTTACAACCGCAACATAGTCACCACCGCCTGGCTGGGTTTCGACCAAAACACCAACCTCGGCCGACACGAATACGGCGGCACTTCAGCTCTGCCCATCTGGATAGACTTTATGCGCGTAGCACTGAAAGACATCCCCAAGGAACCCCGCTCACTGCCAGACGGTCTGGTGTCGATTCGCATCGACCCCAATACCGGCAAGCGGGCGCAACCCAACCAACGTAACGCCATTTTCGAAACCTTTCGGGTGGAGAATGTCCCGGGCTACGGACAGGGTCAGGCGCCGGACCTGGGAGGCGGCTCCGGCGGTCGAGAAACACTGCCGGAAGATTTGTTCTAGAATTTGCCCACATTTCCAAGACACAAACACATTCTACAGACGTAAAAAAACCGCCACAAAGGCGGTTTTTTTACGTCTCAAACAAGCAGACAACTAGCAATCAGCCACTGTTTTCAGCGGGTAATGCGACGGATAAGGCAAGCGAGCCACACCGCTGTCTACCGCAGCCTGGGCGACAGCACTGGCCACCGCCCCCAGCAAGCGCTCATCGGTTGGCTTAGGCAAGATATACTCGCGACCAAAACTCAGATCACCACCGCCATAGGCTTTGCGGACATCCTCTGGCACTTCTTCTTTAGCCAGATTCTTCAGCGCGTGCACTGCCGCCAGCTTCATATCCAGATTGATCTCTTTGGCACGCACATCCAGTGTGCCGCGGAACAGGAACGGGAAGCACAGTACGTTATTCACCTGATTCGGGAAGTCGGAGCGACCAGTAGCCATAATCAGATCGCTGCGCACCTCGCGAGCCAGCTTCGGATTAATTTCCGGATCAGGGTTGGAGCAGGCAAAGATCACCGGATTATCAGCCATCTTGGCCAGCTGCTCCGGCGCCAGCAGATTTGGGCCTGAAACACCCAAAAACGCATCCGCACCGGTGATGGCATCATCCAGAGTGCGAGCATCTGTGTCGCCGGCAAACTCTTCTTTGTAGGCGTTCAAACCATCACGACCCGCGTAGATGACACCCTTGCTGTCGAGCATGGTGATGTTAGAGCGCTCCGCTCCAGCACCAATCATCAACGAACAGCAGGCGTGAGCAGCAGCGCCGGCACCCAGGCAAACAATCTTCGCCGTCTCGATGCTTTTACCCTGAACCTCTAGCGCGTTCAGCAGTCCCGCCACCGTCACAATGGCCGTGCCGTGCTGATCATCATGGAAAACCGGAATCTGGCAGCGCTCAATCAGCGCCTTCTCGATTTGAAAACACTCAGGCGCTTTAATGTCTTCCAGGTTGATACCGCCCCAGGTATTGGCAATGCTGGCTACGGTATTGATGAAGGCCTCCGGGCTTTCGGACTCCACTTCAATATCCACAGAATCGATACCGGCAAAGCGCTTAAACAGCAGGCTTTTGCCTTCCATGACCGGCTTGCTGGCCAGCGGCCCAAGGTTTCCCAACCCCAAAATAGCGCTGCCATCGGTAATCACGGCAACCATGTTACCTTTGGCGGTGTATTTGTAGGCATTTTCGGCATCTTTGGCGATTTCGCGGACGGGCTCCGCCACTCCTGGGCTGTACGCCAGGGAAAGATCTTCCTGGGTTTCCGCAGACGTGGTGATCTCCACCGAAAGTTTTCCAGGCTTTGGAAATGCGTGGTAATCCAAAGCCGCCTTCTTGAATGTATCTGACATTTTCTAGTCCGTATTCGCTTTGGGCGTCTCTATTGAATTTTGAAGCGCTGGAAGAGTACCGAGTTACAGACCAGAGGCTCAAGTGCCTTTATGGCTCATCAGGTCACTCTTTTTGGCCAAAATGCACACAGGCCAAGAGAGATAACCTCGACAGACAAGCGTGCCCCCGGTCGCGGTCAACTGTGCAGCCACAGTCTACTCGCTTCTGCGCTTCCTATTGCTCAGCAGAGAATGACTCTCCGCCATTTCAACAGTGGTGTCTAGTAGAGTTGTGTCTACGGCGAGCCACCACATCGGCTCTTAAACACCCGCCCGGGCTGGATCACAGTCAATGACAGGTAAAAAAAAGCGCTGCAGATACACGACCTGAGCGCTCTTTTTTAGAAGCCGGCTTCAATCTGGCGGGGTTAAAGCTCAGTTAACAAGCAGGTTCTTGCCAACCTGAACCACCAGATAAAACCGCTATTGGCTTCGACAATATGTAGTGTTTACTACAAATATAGTTATTACGAATATAGTTTTTTACAACTAACGCCGTCTTATTTACCGGCGATACGGCTACCAAAGCGCTTCTTGAATTTATCAACACGGCCACCGGTGCTCGCTTGCTTCTGCTTGCCGGTATAGAACGGGTGACAGCTGGAACATACGTCCAGGTGCATGTCCTGACCCTTGGTGGAACCAGTGGTGATTACGTTGCCGCAGCTGCAGGTAGCAGTCAGTGGGCTGTACTTTGGATGGATATCTGCTTTCATTGGGTATCGCCTTCATGTCATTCTGTGCCGCCACTCGATCTTGTGCCGAGCACCGCACAACGGTTAGTCTTAGCAGGTAAAAAATAAGACGGCGGATTCTACCAGAAACCCTTACCAACGCAAGACAATTGTGCGTTTTTTCGGCAGCCCACTCACAGATTCACGGAGAGCCACTTTTTCCTCATGCCAGCGCCCGAGATTTACGCCGTTGCCCTGCCCACTCCGCTGCGCAGAACCTTTGATTATACTGCCCAGAACCCACATATGGCCCAGAATCCAGCCGGACTTTTTGATCAGACCCAGACTGCATTTGATCAAGCCCAGACTGCACAAGGCCTTCCGGGTATGCGCGTGGCGGTTAATTTCGGCAACCAGCAACTCGTTGGCGTCATTGTCGAGGTGAAAGACGACAGCGATTTCGACCTGAAGAAGCTCAAGCCGATCCAGCAACTGCTGGATACTCAACCGATCATACCCGATGAATTGTTACAGCTTTGCCACTGGGCGGCCTGGTATTACCACCACCCGATTGGGGAAGTGCTCGCCGCCGCGATTCCAGTGGCCTTGCGACAAGGGGAAGCCGCCACGCTCAGCACCGAAAAAGCCTGGCAACTGACCGAAGCCGGGCGCCACTGCACTGCCGATGAGTTAAAGCGCGCCCCAAAACAGCAGGCGCTGATGCAGCAGCTCAAGGAGGACACACTGTGCGTTCAGAACTCGATTCTGCACAAGGATTTGCTGCTGCAAGATGTCAATCGCAACGCCCTGAAAGGCTTGCAGGACAAAGGGATGATCGAATCTCTGGAGATCACCCCCAGCCCGATTCGCCCCCCTGAATTGTTGAAATCCACCCCGCTGACGCTCAACGACGAGCAGGCCAGTGCGCTCGCTCAGGTCGACTTTGACCAATTCGGCGGTCACTTGCTGTACGGCACCACCGGCAGCGGCAAGACAGAGGTGTATCTTCAGGCAATAGAACAAGTCCTTCACGCAGGAAAACAGGCACTGGTACTGATTCCGGAAATAGGCCTGACACCCCAAACCCTGACCCGGTTTCAGCGGCGATTCAATCGGCCGCTGGCGGTACTCCACTCAAACTTGAACGACACCGAGCGCAAACAGGCCTGGCTGCTGGCCGCCGCCGGCGATGCCGACATCATCATCGGCACCCGCTCGGCCATCTTCACCCCCATGAAAAATCCGGGAATTATCATTCTGGACGAAGAACACGATCCCTCATTCAAGCAGCAGGAAGGTTTTCGATATTCCGCCCGGGATCTGGCCGCATTGCGCTGCCAGCGGCTGGGTATCCCGTTGATTCTGGGCAGCGCCACCCCGTCACTGGAAAGCTTTCACAACGCCCAGCAGCAGCGCTATCGATTGCTGCCGCTGACCCAGCGCGCCGGCGGCGCCCGACCGCCGACCATTGAGCTGATCGACCTCAAGCGTCAGGCCATGCAGGAAGGTCTTACCCAGGCACTGCTCGACACCATGGAGCAGCACCTGCTGGCCAGCGGGCAGGTACTGGTATTCATCAACCGCCGGGGCTTTGCCCCCACCTTGATGTGTCACGACTGCGGCTGGCTGTCCCAGTGTCAGCACTGCGACGCGCGCCTGACCGTGCATCAGAACCCGGCACACCTGCACTGCCACCATTGTGACTATCAGCGACCGCTGATTCACCAGTGTCCCACCTGCAACAGTCGTGAGCTGCATTGCGTCGGTCAGGGCAGCGAGCGCACAGAGACCGTACTGCAGAATCGCTTTGCCGATTTTCCGGTATTGCGGGTGGACCGAGATTCCACTCGCCAGAAAAACGCCATGCACACGATTGTGGAAAAAGTGAATCAGGGCGACCCCTGCATTCTGGTGGGCACTCAGATGCTGGCCAAGGGACACCACTTCCCCAATGTTACACTGGTGGCCATTATCGATGCCGATGGCGGCCTGTTCAGTACCGACTTCCGCGGTCCTGAGCGCATGGGCCAGCTGATGCTGCAAGTGGCCGGACGCGCGGGACGGGCTGAGCGACCGGGCACCGTGCTCATTCAGAGCCATCTGTGCGATCACCCCCTGCTGCAAACCCTGCTGTATCAGGGCTACAGCGCCTTTGCCCAACTGATCCTGCAGGAACGTCAGGTGTCCCAACTGCCGCCGTATCGCTATATGGCGCTGCTGCGAGCGGAGTCTAAACGTTCTGAAAACGCCCACGAGCTGCTGCTCACCGCCCGCCAAATCGCCGAGCGCCACTGCCCTTCGCAACCGGACTTGCAATACCTGGGGCCTCTGCCCGCACCCATGGAAAGACGTAACCAGCGCTTCCGCCATCAGTTGCAAATCCACGCCAGCAGCCGCGCTCGCTTACATCAGCTGTTAACGCCATTAATTGCCGAGCTGGAACAGCACCCTCTGAGCCGTCGCACCCGCTGGTCCATCGATGTCGACCCGCAAGATATGGCCTGATGCGTGAATTTTCACCACGCGTGTTGGTCGGCTCGCTCATGTCGAGTACAATTCCGCCACAGATTACCCGCATCACCCCAGCAGCGACCACAAGGCCTTAGATTCTCCCCCCATGACCCGAGATTTCGCGAAAAAAACGCGCAGCCCTGCCTCTGGCAAACGCGGCTCCGGCAATTCACGCTCTGGTAGCTCGCGCTCTGGCGGCAGTCGTTCCAGCAAAACACGCAACAGCCGCTCTAACAGCAAGCCAAAGTCGCAGGTACCAGGTTGGGTCTGGCTATTTACCGGTACCGTGCTGGGCGCGTTCATTATGTTTCTCGCCTACCTGGCCGGAATTGCACCCCAGCAGAGCAACCCTCAACCCATGGCGGTGGAAGCTCAGCCAGAGCAAACCAAACCGCAGGTCCCCAAGCCGCGCTTCGACTTCTATCAGCTACTGAAAGAATCGGAAGTGGAGGTCAAACAACCTTCCAAAGCCCAGCGTGAAGCCGCCGAGCAGCAGGCCGAGAAACAGGAATACATTCTGCAGGTCGGCTCATTCCGCAAGGACAGCGATGCCGACCGCCTGCGAGCCCAGCTCATTTTGTTGAATCTGGACGCCCAGGTAGAGAAAGTGACCGTGCGCAGCGGTGAAACCTGGTACCGGGTACTGGTCGGGCCCTACAGCGACCACTCCAAGATGGAACGTGCCCGCAGCATTCTGGCTTCCAACCGAATCAACGCACTGCTCCTGAAGCGCAAAAAAGGCTAACCACCACTTGAGGACAGGCCTCTGCCGGCCCAGATCTTCCGTAAAGCTGTGTAATGGCCGCGGCACCACCCGCCGCGAGCCTTGAAATCTTTCCCCCTGCCCCCACCTTAGTTTTCATCGACATCCTCAAATTTATTCGACATTCACTTTCACCGACTTTAAGGATTTCCTGTGGAACAATATCGAGGTACTACCATCCTCTCCGTGCGTCGCAACGGCAAGGTTGTGATCGGCGGAGATGGGCAGGTCTCCATGGGCAACACCGTTATGAAGGGCAATGCCCGCAAGGTGCGCCGACTCTACAAAGATCAGGTTCTGGCCGGATTTGCCGGCGGCACCGCCGACGCCTTCACCCTGTTTGAACGCTTTGAAGCCAAACTGGAAGCCTACAACGGCCAACTGGTTCGCGCCGCCGTAGAACTGGCCAAAGACTGGCGTACCGACCGCGCCCTGCGTCGCCTGGAAGCCCTGTTGGCCGTCGCTGACAAGGATGCGTCACTCATCATTACCGGTAACGGCGATGTGATTCAGCCAGAGCAGGACATCATCGCCATCGGCTCCGGCGGTCCCTTTGCTCAATCCTCCGCCCGCGCCCTGTTTGAAAACACCGAGATGGAAGCCAGTGACATCGTCAGCAAAAGCCTGGGCATTGCCGGCGACATCTGTGTGTACACCAATCACAACCACGTCATTGAAGAACTGGAATACGACGCCTAAGCGCGCGGTTCCTGTCCACCCCGAATTACTAAAGAAGATTGCTTATGTCAGACATGACCATGACTCCCCGTGAAATCGTCCACGAACTGGACAGACACATCGTTGGCCAGACGGAAGCCAAGCGCGCCGTAGCCATTGCCCTGCGCAACCGCTGGCGCCGCATGCAGCTGGACGAGAATCTGCGCAACGAAATCACCCCCAAGAACATTTTGATGATCGGCCCCACTGGCGTCGGTAAAACCGAAATCGCCCGCCGTCTGGCCAAGCTCGCCAACGCCCCGTTTATTAAAGTGGAAGCCACCAAGTTCACCGAAGTGGGCTATGTCGGCCGCGATGTCGAATCCATCATTCGCGACCTGGTGGACGGTTCCATCAAACTGCACCGCGAAATCGAAATGAAGAAGGTCGAACACCGCGCTGAAGACGCCGCGGAAGAGCGCATCCTCGACGCCCTGTTGCCACCCGCTCGCGGCGGCGAGACAACCGATGCCGAAAAACTCAGCGGCAGCGACAAGGAATCCTCCACCCGCCAGATGTTCCGCAAGAAATTGCGCGAAGGCGAGCTGGATGACAAGGAGATTGAAATCGAGGTCTCGGCCCGCCCAGCGGGTGTTGAAATCATGGCCCCACCGGGCATGGAAGACATGACCAATCAGTTGCAGAGCATGTTCTCCAACATGTCCTCCAACAAGACCAAATCCACCAAGTTGACCGTCAAGCAGGCCTTCAAACAGATTCGCGACGAAGAAGCCGCCAAGCTGGTCAACGAAGAGGAAATGAAGAGCAACGCCATCGCCGCCGCCGAGCAGAATGGTATTGTGTTCATCGATGAAATCGACAAGGTGGCCAAGCGCAACGAAGGCGCCGGTGCCGATGTCTCTCGCGAGGGGGTACAGCGCGATCTGTTACCGCTGATCGAAGGCTGCACCGTGAGCACCAAGCACGGCATGATCAAAACAGACCACATCCTGTTTATCGCCTCCGGTGCCTTCCACCTGTCCAAACCGTCGGATCTGATCCCCGAATTACAGGGGCGCCTGCCCATTCGCGTGGAGCTGACCGCCCTGACTCCGGACGATTTCGAACGTATTCTGACCGAGCCCAACGCCTCTCTTACCGAGCAGCAGGTGGCTCTGATGCAAACCGAAGGCACCGAGCTGGAATTCACCAAAGACGGTATCCGCCGCATTGCTGAAACCGCCTACGAAGTGAATGAAAGCACCGAAAATATTGGCGCCCGCCGGCTGCACACGATGATTGAACGGCTGTTGGAAGGCGTCTCGTTTGAGGCCGGTGACGGACACCCGAAAATCACCATCAACGCCGATTACGTAAATGAACATCTGGGCGAACTGGCGCAGGATGAAGACCTGAGCCGGTTTATTCTGTAATCGAGCCCCCCAGACAATTCGGATAAAGACCATGATGACACCCACAAAAATTCAGCTGCACAAAAAAGCCAAAACACTGGATGTGCAATACGGCAACCAGCTGTTCACCCTGCCAGCCGAATTTTTGCGGGTGCATTCCCCCTCCGCCGAAGTACAGGGCCACGGCCCGGGTCAGGCGGTGCTGCAACACGGTAAAAAACACGTGGCAATCGACAAGATCGAAGCGGTGGGTAACTACGGGCTGCGAATCTATTTTAGTGACCAGCACGACTCCGGTATTTTTACCTGGTCGTATCTGCACGAGCTGGGTCAGAATCAGGACGCCATGATGACCACCTATGAGGAAGCTCTGCACAAGGCCGATCTCTCCCGCGAGCCCGACACGCAAGTGGTCAAACTGATGCTGTAACCGCATCCGCGATACTCCACCTCCAGCCAGGGCCATTCTTTAAACAACCTCCCCCTCACCAAACCTTCCTCGCCTTACCTCTTCTGTTCCTCTTCCATTACGTGTTTCAAGACTCGTATGCTATAACCTGCTAACCACCCTCTTTCTCCGACTAAGGACTTTTCGATGTGGCTCAGCCAACCATCTCCACGCCGTGCTCCCTCAATTCTGCTCGCCCTAGGATTCTCACTGGCTCTGAGTAGCTGCTCGAAAGAAGCCGAACCACCTCAGGCTCCGCCACCCAGCGTCGCTGTCATCTCGATTGGCACTCAGGACGTAGGGGAATACAACGAGTCCGTCGCCCGCACCGAAGCCATCCGAACCGTTGAACTAAAGGCGCGGGTGGAAGGCGAGATTACCAAACGTCTGTTCCGCGAAGGCGAAACCGTGGAAAAAGGTCAGCTGTTGTTTGAAATTGATCGTGAGAACTATCAGGCGGCACTAACTGAAGCCGAGGCGAACCTGAGCAGTGCGCGCGCCGAAAAAATGCGGACAGAACGGGACTACACCCGCGGTAAGGAACTGCGACCGAAAGGTTTTATCAGTCAATCAGACCTGGACACATTGGCCAGCAACGCCTCTCAGGCCCAGGCATCAGAGAAAGCTGCCCAGGCGGCCTTGAAAAACGCTGAGGTGAATCTCAGTTATACCCGTATACGAGCACCCTTCTCAGGGGAAATCAGCACCGTGCGTTACAACGTCGGCACACTGGTTGGGCCCAACAGCGACCCGCTGGCGACACTACTGAAAGACAACCCTATCTACGCCAATTTCCAGATCAATGAGAGCGATTACATCAGCTATCTGCAACAGCGCACTCAGGGTCAAACGGAAGGCCGTATCGCCACTCAACCGCCAGAGGATCTGCTCACCATTACCCTGATCCTACCCAACGGCACGGTGCACGCTTACCCCGGCACCATCAATTACGCCGGCATTGAAGTGAACGCCACCACCGGCACGGTGGATGTACGTGCCAAATTCCCCAACCCCAGCGGAATCATTCGCCCCGGCATGTATTGCACGCTGCAAATCGAGAGTAAGAACAAAACCAGCCAACCCATCGTGCCGCAATACGCTGTGCAGGAAGGCCAGCAGGGCAAGTTTGTGCTGATTGTGGATAACAACAACACCATTCAGACCCGCAACATCAAGGTCGGTCGCAACATGGGGGCCTTGTGGGCAGTGACTGCCGGCCTCACTCCCGGCGACAAAATTGTGGTGGAAGGCCTGCAAAAAGTGCGCACCGGCACCAAGGTCAACCCAGTGATGCGCTATCTGGACGGCAAAACCGGCGTGCTGCGGGACACGCCGGAGTCAGGTAATAACGCGCAGCCCACTGCGCCCGAAGCAGTAAACCCGGAACCGCGAGAGCCCGCCACCGCCGGTGAGTAATCCGACTTACGTGCACCTAATGTAAACGCCAGCGCTCACAGTCACGACTCGCTCAAAACCACCACACGGGAGTGGAGTATGTTCAGCCAGTTTTTTATCTCGCGGCCCAAATTTGCCTTTGTCATCTCGATAGTACTGACTCTGGCCGGACTGATCAGCATGCAGCTGTTGCCAGTCAACATGTACCCCGAGATTACCCCGCCACAGGTCAGCGTCAACGCCACCTACCCCGGTGCCAGCGCCCAGGTGGTGGAAGAATCGGTCATCCGCCCCATTGAGAAAGAGCTCAACGGGGTCGAGGGGATGCTCTACATCGAATCGACCGCGTCCAATAACGGTTCGGCCTCCATTACCGTCACGTTTGAACAGGGCACCGATGGCGATATCGCTCAGGTGAATGTTCAAAATCGGGTGGCCGTGGCGGAAACCTCACTGCCTTCAGACGTCACCCGGCTGGGGGTTCGCGTCAGCAAGCAGACCAGTAATATGCTGCTGGGCATCAATCTGATCGCCGACGATCCCGGTCTCGACCGGCTGTTTCTCTCCAACTACGCCACCAACAATCTGACGGAATCTCTCGCTCGCTTGCCCGGTGTCGGCGGCGTCTCGGTGATGGGCGAGATGAGCTACTCCATGCGCATCTGGATGGATCCGGTGCGCATGGCCGCGTTGCGCGTCACCGTGGGGGATCTGCGCAGTGCACTACAGGAACAAAACCTGATTGTCGCCGCCGGCAAACTGGGTGCGCCGCCCACCACTCAGCAACAGCAGTTTGAATACACCATACAGGCCAAGGGCCGCCTGCTGAACGAGCAGGAGTTCGGCAACACAGTCATCCGCGCCCGCTCCGACGGCTCGTTTGTACGCCTGCGCGATGTCGCCAATATCGAGCTGGGATCCCAGTCTTACTCCTCAGCCGCGAAGTTGAACAATCACGACACCGCTTTTATCGTGATCTATCAACTGTCGGACGCCAACGCCACCGAAGTGGCTCAGGCGGTCTACACCGAGATGGAGCGCTTGGGTGGCTACATGCCGGACGGGGTGTCCTACAAAATCAGTTACGACACCACCCGCTTTATCCTGCGCTCCATCGATGAGGTGCAAACGACTTTGTACGAGGCCATCGTACTGGTGATTCTGGTGGTGTTTGTGTTCCTACAGAACTGGCGCGCCACACTGGTACCGGCGGTCGCCATTCCAGTATCCCTCATTGCCACCTTCGCGGCTCTGCTGGCGTTTGGATTTACCATCAACACTATCACTCTGTTCGGTCTGGTACTGGCGATCGGTATCGTGGTGGACGACGCCATCATCGTCATTGAAAATGTCGAACGGCACATGGTGGAAGAGGGACTGTCACCGGTAGAAGCCACCCGCCAATCCATGAAAGAGGTTGGGGGACCGATCATTGCCACCACGCTGGTATTGCTGGCGGTGTTTGTCCCGGTGGCGTTTATGCCTGGCATCACCGGCGAGATCTACAAGCAGTTCGCCATCACCATTGCCGTGGCAGTGCTGATTTCTTCCGTCAACGCCCTGACCCTCAGCCCGGCCCTGTGCGCCACTTTGCTGCGCGCAGACAAGACCAAAAAACTGGTGGCTCTGCGTCCGGTCGAAGCCGGTCTGCACAAACTTAATACGGGCTACAACCGGTGGGTTCAAAGAATACTCGGACGGGCAGGTCTGGCTCTGTTTGCGACCGCCCTGATTGCCGGCGCCACCGGCTGGCTGGCCATCAGCACTCCCTCTGGTTTCATCCCCGATGAAGATCAGGGCATGCTGATGATGGATGTACAGCTGCCCGACGCCGCCTCTCTCAACCGCACCGAGGCGGTGATGAGCAAAATCACCAGCATTGTTCAGCAGCAACCCGGCGTCAAAGATGTGGTCGCGGTATCCGGGTTTTCCATTCTGGCGGGGGCGGGCTCCAACCGGGGACTGGGCATTGTGATGCTGGACGACTGGGATGAGCGCACCAGCGACGACACCAGTCTGGAACATATCTACAACAGTTTGCAGGGAAAACTCTGGAGCCTGCCGGATGCTCAAGCCATGATCTTCCCAGTGCCGCCGATTCCCGGTCTCGGCACCACCTCGGGGTTTGATTTCCGCCTGCAGGATTCTCAGGGACGCAGTCCCGAAGAGCTGGCGCAGGTGTCCAACGGACTGGTGTTTCGCGCCAATAATGACCCCCGCGTATCCAGGGCGTTCAGCACCTATCGCGCCAATGTACCGCAGTATTTTCTTGAGATTGATCGCTCCAAGGCCAAGGCGACGGGGGTCTCCTTAAACGATGTGTTTCTGACATTACAGGCTCAGCTTGGCTCTCTCTACATCAACGACTTCAATCGCTTCGGTCGCACCTATCAGGTGATTTTGCAGGCGGAAGGTGACTTCAGGGCCAGTCCGAGCGATCTGGGGCAGTTCTATTTACGCAATGAGAATGGGGAAATGGTGCCACTGACCACACTTGGGCAGCTTCGCCCGATCCTCGGCGCCACCAGCCTCAACCACTTTAACCTCTACCGCTCCACCTCCATCAGCGGTCAGGCGGCGCCCGGTTACAGCTCCGGTGACGCCATTGCCGCCATGACAGAACTGGCGAAAGATCTGCCCGAAGGCTACGTGTTTGAATGGGCCGGGCAATCAGCTCAGGAGATCGAAGCGGGCAATCTGGCACCCCTGCTGTTCGCACTGGCGATTGGTTTTGTCTATCTGTTTTTGGTGGCACTGTACGAGAGCTGGACTCTGCCCATAGCGGTACTGGGCGCGGTGCCACTGGCACTGTTTGGCGCCTTCGGCGCGCTCAATCTGGTGGGACTGGAAAACAACCTCTACGCGCAGGTCGGCCTGATCCTGCTGATCGGCCTATCCACCAAAACCGCCATTTTGATCGTGGAATTTGCCATGGCAGAACGGCGACAGGGGAAATCCATCACCGAAGCCGCTTTCAGTGCCGCTCAACTGCGTTTTCGTGCGGTTTTGATGACCGCTCTGTCGTTTGTGTTGGGGGTATTGCCGCTGGTCTTTTCCACCGGTCCCGGCGCAGCCAGTCGGGTGTCCATCGGTTTCACGGTACTGGGCGGCATGCTCGCCGCCACGGTGTTTACCACGCTGCTGGTGCCCGTTTTTTATCAGTGCGTGCAGATGATGCGGGAGAAGTTCAACCCCGACAAACGATAGAGCTAAAACAAATCAGCCTGAGCTAAAGCACGGTTGTCGTTACGACAATCCAGTCGCTCAAACGAGCCTCGAGCTTATCCCCCGAAACCAGCGGCCCGACACCGGCGGGCGTACCGGTCATCACCACGTCACCTGGACACAGAGTAAAAAACCGACAGATATAAGCCAGCAACTCTGCCACGGGGGTGATCATATCCCCGGAGTTACCATTTTGCTGCAACTGGCCATTGCGCATCAGCTGCAGATTGACATCATTCCACGCAATCCCCTCGGGCGAGACAAACGCCGACAGCGGGCAGCTGCCGTCAAACGCCTTGGCTTTTTCCCAAGGGTGCCCCTGTTGTTTGAGGCTGTTTTGCACCTCTCTCAGGGTCAGATCAAAACCAATCCCCACCCCGGCGATGGCAGACAATACCTTGTCGTCATCGCCTTTGGTGAGCGTCTCACCAATCAACAGCGCCATCTCGGTTTCCACATGACAGTCACCCTGCCCCCGCGGGATCAGAAAGGGCTCTTCCATCCGCACCAGTGAAGTGGCCGGTTTGATAAACAACATAGGCTCGGCGGGCACCGCATTATTCAGCTCGCGGGCGTGCTCGGCGTAGTTGCGCCCCACACACACCACCTTGCCCGCGGGCAATTCCAGAACAGACACACCCGACTCGGTGTCACTAAAACGATGGCGGTAATCCATACGACTCCCCTTCTGCAGCATTGACTGGCGGCGATTACGACAACTTGGGAAAACCGGCAACTGTAAATTGACCGCGCCCAGACAGCGGGCAAAGGTCAATTCAGCGTTTTTCGCCGCTTTTTCCCTATGATTCTTCCGGATCAGCCTATAAAAAGGTCGATTTAGCCATCGCCCCGGAAGTCCCCTATGCTATCATAGCGCGCTTATTTTTCCGGCACCTTGCCGACCTCCTTGTTCAGCCCCGCCTGGCATCCCAGCCCTGTGCGGCCAGACAAGTCCCGCGAGCCACAACACGTTACACGAGGTGTAAAACCCCTATGGCCAAAACGTCACTGGATAAAAGCAAAATTCGCTTTTTACTACTGGAAGGTGTTCACCAGTCCGCTGTGAATACCCTGGAGCAGTCTGGTTACACAAATGTGGAATACCTGAAGACTGCAGTGCCCGAAGACGAGCTGATCGAAAAGATCAAAGACGCTCACTTTGTCGGCATCCGCTCACGCACCCAGTTGACCCGCCGCGTGTTTGAAAACGCTCCGAAACTGATCGCGGTCGGCTGTTTCTGCATCGGCACCAATCAGGTCGACCTGACCGCCGCTCAGGAACACGGTGTCGCGGTATTTAACGCCCCTTATTCCAACACCCGCTCGGTTGCCGAACTGGTGATTGCGCAAGCCATTCTGCTGCTGCGCGGTATTCCCGAAAAGAACGCCGTCTGTCATCGCGGTGGCTGGCTCAAGTCCGCGACCGGTTCTTTTGAAATCCGTGGCAAAACGCTGGGGATTATTGGTTACGGTTCCATCGGTACTCAAGTCAGCGTGCTGGCCGAATCTCTGGGCATGAACGTGATCTTCTACGACGTGGTCACCAAATTGCCTCTGGGTAACGCGGCTCAAGTTCGCTCCATGGATCAACTGCTGGGTCAGGCCGACGTTATCTCCCTGCACGTCCCTGAAACCGCCGCCACTCAGAATATGATTGGTGCCGATGAACTCGCCAAAATGAAAAAAGGCGCGATCTTTATGAACGCCGCCCGCGGTACCGTGGTCGACATTGATGCTCTGGCAGCCTCTATGGAATCCGGCCATCTGGCAGGTACCGCCATCGACGTATTCCCGGTTGAACCGCGCGGCAACGATGAAGAGTTCGTCTCACCTCTGCGCGCCTTCGATAACGCCATCCTGACCCCACACATTGGGGGCTCCACCATGGAGGCGCAGGAGAACATTGGCTTCGAAGTGGCCGAGAAACTGGTGAAATACTCCGACAACGGCACCACCACCTCTTCGGTGAACCTGCCGGAAGTGGCTCTGCCATCGCACCCGAATGCTCACCGTCTGCTCCACGTTCACCAGAACATTCCAGGCATTCTCAGCAAAATTAACCAGGTGCTGTCCGACACCGGAATCAATATCGCCGCCCAGTACCTGCAGACCAACGAGAACGTCGGTTATGTGGTCGTGGACATCGATGCCGAGTACAGTGACGTAGCCCTGAAGCAACTGCGTGAAATCGAAGGGACTGTTCGCTGCCGCGTGCTGTTCTGATTGATTGTCGATGATGAAACGAAAAAGCCGGGCAACGCCCGGCTTTTTTCTGTCTGAAGGAATGCTAGATGACCAGTCCACTGTTAGAAATCCGTAACGCCACGGTCTACCGCGGTGAATCCATTGCCTTCAACAATCTCAGTCTCACCATCGAACAGGGTGAAAGTGTGGCCATTCTGGGGCCCAACGGTGCGGGCAAGTCCACCCTGCTGAAGCTGCTGACACGGGAACTCTACCCCTACGAGAAACCCGACAGCTTTGTGAAGATCTTCGGCCGCGACCTGATCAACGTGCAACAGTTGCGGGAAAACATCGGGCTGGTGTCCTACGATTTTCAAACAAAATACATGCCCATCACCACCGGCTTTGACGTGGTTCTGTCAGGCCTGCTGGGCACTATTGGTCATCTGTATCACCACGACGTCACAGATCAACAGAAGCAACTGACGCTGGAAACCATGGCGCGTCTCGACTTGCTGCACCTGAAAGACAAAATGTTTCAGCACATGTCCAGCGGCCAGCAGCGGCGTTTAATCCTCGCCCGCGCGTTGATTCATCATCCCAAGACAGTGATTTTTGACGAGCCCACCAGCAGCCTCGATCTGCAAGGCTGTTTTCAGGTACTCAACGATATGCGCCAGTTGGCAGCGGAGGGAACATCTGTGATTATCGCCACCCATCATCTTCACGAGATCATTCCTGAAATCGACCGGGTGGTGTTTATTCGTGAGGGAGAGGTGGTCGCCGATGGACCGAAAGCCGAACTGCTGACCGCCGAACGCATCAGTGACCTGTACGATACGGCGGTGCAGATGGTGAAGCAGGATGGTTACTATCAGGCCCTGCCGGCCTGAGCCACCGCCACAGAGGACTGACGCGCGCCCTGCTCACGGCGCCATGAAAACCGCGCCCACCACAGCAGAATCAGCGCCGTCACCACAAAGGACAGATTCATGCTGTTGGCCGCCACGTTGGTCAACCAGCCAAACTGCAGTGAATGGCAGAGCACCAGCACCACCAGCGCTGCACTGGTCAGACACTGCAAACCGAACCGGGTACGCGCCTCATCATTCAACCACTGAGCCATCGCCATCACCGCCACGGTAAGCAGCCAGTACAGCCCCACACTGGCCACACCCACGTACAAATCGATGATCGCCATCGCCACCAGTGCCAGCGGTGTTCCCCACACCAAACCCGCCCAGAGATTGTTGATGGCATCACGGTGCTTGCGCTTGTGCAGCCAGATATTAATCCCCGTCACCGACACAATGGTCAGGGCCAGGCCACCCATCAAAAACAGAATTTTGGTTGGCAGGCCACCGAAGTGCCCAAAGTGGATACGGTACACCGAAAAGATAAATTGCTTTCCGGCTGCGCCATCGCTAAAGCCCACGTGATCGATGGGCTCGCCGTCGGCGGTAAAACGATACTGTTCCGCATAAATCAGGCGGCCGGGAACCTCGGCCCCGATCAGCATAAACTGATCCTCTTCACCGGGATGCTCTACAGTGATGTAAAACGGTGTCGCCTCCGGTGCAATGTCGGGCATCTGCGTCAGCGCCTTGGACACCTGTGCCACCGAGGCGGATTGCTCCACATGTGGATGACCACCGTAAAGCTCTTCCAACATGGCCTCAGTATTGCCCTCGTAAAACGCCGTCGCCACCAACAGCCCCATAAACTGCGCCAGACCAAAGAAAGCGCCGGTGATGGCAATCATCAGATGGAACGGTGTCCCCCAGACACTCAGGCGATTGTGGATATCCACCTGCTCCATCCGGGCACCATTGCCCCTCAGACTGAAGGCATCGCGGAAGAGGCTCGGGTGCGCGAGAAAACCGGAAATGATCAGGCCGCACAGTAACGCGCCGAGGATACTGACCACGATCATGCCCCAATTGTGCGGCAGGTGCAGATAGATATGCAGATCCGCTACCAGCTCGGCCCAACCGTGATTGATGCTCTCACCCAGCGAGCCGTCGGCGTTCACAAACCAGCCTTCCCCGTCCGCCGAGATGGTCGTGCGCGGACTGTCACCCACGGGCAGACCAATGACGATATCGTGTGTCTCCCCAATTTGCTGTGCCGCGTCGGCATAGGCTTGCTGCAACACTTCAGGCGCGAGGGTCACGCCCTCTTCGATGTTCGGCTGCTCCCAGCGCTCCCACTCGTGATGAAAAACCGCCAGGGTGCCAGACAGGCACACCAGATACATCAGAGCGCCCACGCACAACCCCAGCCAGGAATGGCTTGCCAGTGATTTTTTGACCAGAGAGGCCGACAACAGTTGTTTCATAATGACACCAGCAGAACGCTTACAGAAAAATCGCCAGGGCACCCAGTGCACCAGCTCCGAGACTCACCAGTACAGGCTTGAGCAGACGTTCGGCGGCACAATACCAGTAAGATAATCCCCCCCAGATCAGAGGAAAGAACAGAATCGAGACAATAATGGTATTAACCCGCTCCATTGGCAGCAGGCGCAACATACCCACACCAACCAACGCGGAAACAGCACCAGCCAGCACCACCGTCAACAGCAGCAAGGCGGTGTGCTTGCCCAGCGTTCGCAGCGATGGCCGGGACAGAGCCACGGAGGGCTGCTCATTGAGCTTGGTGCGGGATCCATCCACAGTCACCCCGACCAGCAACCAGGCCACCAGAGACAGGGCAATCAAGGCATAGGCGATTCCGAATTCCACCCCCAACAGGCGGCTCCAGGTATACAGAGATACGATCAGCAAGCCCCAGCCGAGAGAGACTGGAAATGGGGTCGATGGCTTTTGACGCCAGGCGGCGAACAGACAACCCACCCCGCCTGCACTGAGCAACAGGGACAAACACAAAATCAGACTGGCGGAACTCATGGGGACTATCCTTAGACTAGAAACGCCTTAGACTAAAAACGCCTTGGACAAACAGGCCTTGAAGAAAGACGCTACAAATAATCCCCAGATTCTAATGAGATAGCTTCTCATTTTCAATTTTATTACGATAAACGCGCCAGAATGGACGAAAAAACTTACCTTACCCAGATCTCCACCCGACGATTTTTAACTTTTTCCTTGCCGCTGTTGGACGCCACCGGCAGGTAGGCACCAAACCCCTCCACCGGCTGGGTACTGACGCCCGCTTTATGCAGCGCCGTTTTTACCGAGACGGCGCGCAGCTTTGACAGTATCCGCGAGCGACTCTCGCTCTGCTTTTCGTCGCCAAAGCCAATCAGCGTCAGAACCCGATCCTGATTTTCTTCCCGCGCCATATAGGCTTCCACCCGGCGAATGTCCTGTCGCGCCTTGTTATCCAGTTTGGAGCTGCCCTCAGCGAAGCGGAAGTTAACCGACAAACGACTCGCGCCGTCAGTCACCCGCAGATAGCCTTCCGGCCCCTCGCGGTCAGCTTCCGGGGCGATGGCGGTGAGCGCCTGTGAGATAAAACCTGTTTTCTCCACCTGAAGCTGCCCGGCATCGGATTGTACAAAATGGATGAAGTCATTGATGGCTGGGGTCTTCTTGCTCGGCGGTGTATACAAAAACAGGCGGCGCGACAGCAGGTAATCCTCGGTTGCCACCGTGACGTGCTCCGGCAACAGCGGCGTCGTGCCCTCATCGAATACCCGCAACGCGCGGGACTCTCTCACCGAGGCCAGACCCACAAAGCCAATACCACCGGGATTGCCCGCAACCCGGTCGGACAATTCATCGTTGGACTCAAACCGCTGGGCGCCGGCAGACAAGCTGTAGGTTTTGCCCAACACCAGACTTTTAAACGTGTCCCAGGTACCGGAGTTTTCATCCCGGGCGTAGATATCAATGGCCCGATCATCCCCCCCCAGTTGCTTCCAGTTGGTGATCTGCCCGGAGAACACACCGGCAATCTGCGGCAGACTCAACTGGGTCAGCAGGTTATCGCGATTTACAATCACCGCCAGACCATCGATGGCAATCACATGCTCGGCCTCAAAGCTCAGCAGATCACCATAGCGGGCCATCTGCTGCACTTCCTTTGACTTGATCGGGCGAGACGACATGGACAAATCGGCGTCACCGCTCAACAGCGCGCGAAAGCCGGTGCTGGAGCCGTGAGCCCCCACTTCCACATAGACCTGACGACCCTGCACATTTCCGACGACACGGTATTCATTGACCTTCGCGAGATTTTCCACCCGCACCTCGTCAGCGCCTTTGGCCGTCAGATAGCTGATCAGAAAATTTTTCATCAGGCTCGCACCCACGGTGTTGGACCCCTGAATCTGAAACAGTTGGCCACCGACCGTTTCAGGGAAAGGCTCAACCGCGGATACCGGGCCGGACACGAAGACACTCAGACTCAAAACACCCAGCAACAACTGGGAGACGACTTTTTGAATGGATAACAGCACAGAAACTTACTCACGTTGGCATTTAAAAACGTGACAAGATTAAGACGGTTTTATGACAACAAAATGACTATGGAATTAAGATTTGGTGTTTTTATAACAAATGAGCCAGTTCGGCCACGGGCAGAGCGAATCGACAGACAAAAAAAAGATGGCCATTTGGCCATCTTTTTTGTGTAGCGCTGATAGAGCTGCTAACTACTTGTTGAGCTGCGAGCTCAACTTCCTACATTTGCTAAAGCAACGAACCAACAAGCTGCGGCAATTATTTCTTCGCGCGCTTACGCTCGTTTTCGGTCAGCAACTTTTTACGAATGCGGATGCTTTCTGGAGTCACTTCCACCAGCTCATCGTCTTCGATGAATTCCAGCGCCTGCTCCAAAGTGTGCTTAATGGGCGGCACCAGGGTCAACGCTTCATCCGTACCTGAAGCGCGTACGTTAGTCAGCTGCTTACCTTTAACCGGGTTAACAGCCAAGTCGTTCGCGCGTGAGTGAATACCAATTACCTGACCTTCGTACACCTCAACCGCATGCCCCAGGAACAGACGACCGCGACTCTGCAAGTTAAACAGTGAATAGGCCGCTGTCTTGCCTTTCAGCATACTCACCAGCACACCGTTTTGACGGCTAACCACATCACCCTGTTTAACTGGGCCGTAGTGATCAAAAATACTGGTCATGATGCCGGAACCGGAAGTCAGGGTCAGGAACAGACCACGGAAACCAATCAGTCCACGGGACGGCGCCATAAACTCGAGACGTACACGGCCTTTACCGTCCGGCTCCATGTTGGTCAGCTCGGCCTTACGCAGACCCAACTCTTCCATGATGGAACCTTGATGCGGCTCTTCAACATCAATCACAACGGTTTCATAAGGCTCTTGAATTTCACCGTCGATCTCTTTCTGAACCACTTCCGGACGGGAAATGCTCATTTCGAAACCTTCGCGACGCATGGTTTCAATCAGCACGGACAAGTGCAGCTCACCGCGGCCGGAGACAATAAATTTGTCCGGGGTATCGCCCTGACGTACACGCAAAGCTACGTTGTGGATCAGCTCCTGATCCAGACGGTCCTTAATGTTTCGCGTGGTGACAAACTTGCCTTCTTTACCCGCAAACGGAGAATCGTTCACGATAAAGGTCATGCTAACAGTGGGTTCGTCCACGCTCAGCGCCGGCAACGCTTCAACATTGTCCGGATCGCACAATGTATCGGAAATACTCAGACCGTCGATGCCGTTGATACAAACGATGTCGCCCGCTTCGGCCAAATCGGTTTCGACCTGCTCCAAGCCCAGGTAGCCTTTAACGTTCAGCACCTTGCCTTTGCGCTCTTTGCCATCGGCAGACTTGATCACGACTTGCTGGTTGGGCTTAAGGGTACCGCGAGTGATACGACCCACACCGATAACGCCCACGTAGCTGTCGTAGGCCAGAGCAGAAACCTGCATCTGGAACGTGCCTTCCGGGTCAACGTCTGGTGAAGGTACTTTCTCAACAATCATTTCGTACAGCGGGGTCATGTCTTCCGCCATCTCTTCAGGATCCAGACCGGCAATGCCGTTAATGGCTGAAGCGTAGATCACTGGGAAATCCAGCTGCTCATCAGTCGCACCCAGAGCATCAAACAGTTCGAAAACCTGATCCATGACCCAGTCAGGACGTGCGCCAGGACGGTCGATTTTGTTGATCACGACGATCGGTTTCAGGCCTTGCTCAAACGCTTTTGAGGTCACGAAGCGGGTTTGCGGCATAGGGCCGTCAACGGCGTCTACCAGCAGCAGAACAGAATCCACCATGGACAGTACGCGCTCAACCTCACCGCCGAAGTCGGCGTGTCCCGGGGTGTCTACGATGTTGATGCGGTAGTCATTCCAGCTGATGGCGGTGTTTTTGGCCAGAATGGTGATGCCACGCTCTTTCTCCTGGTCGTTGGAGTCCATGATGCGCTCGGCACCAGCGTCTTTGCGGTCCAGCGTGCCGGACTGACTCAGGAGTTTATCAACCAGGGTCGTCTTACCATGGTCAACGTGGGCAATAATAGCGATGTTACGGAGTTTCTCGATCACAGCGGTGGTCTCAATGCGGGCCTTCGACCCGTTAAGAGGGGCTGGCCAAGGAAAAAAGGTGCGGCATTATACCTGCGAACAGGCGTCGATAAAATAACCAGCGGAAAATAAAAAAAGATCGGGCTTCAGGAGGTCTGAGATACATCAAAGCCGGGAGTTTTGAGGAAGTGCAGCACGTTTTCGGCCGGGATCGGTCTCGCCAGCAGGTATCCCTGCCCCTCATCGCAGCCGTTTAGCATCAGGATCTCAAACTGTGCCTGCTCTTCGATCCCCTCCGCCACGGTCTGCAGCGACAGCTTGTGGCACAACTCCAGCACCGACAACACAATCGCCCGTGACTCTTCGTGATCCTGCAAGCGAAGCACGAAACTGCGGTCTATCTTCACCGTGTCGATGGGCAGACTGCGCAGGAAGGTCAGGGAAGAGTAACCCGTACCAAAATCATCCAGGCTGATTTTCACCCCAGCAGTGCGCAGAGCGTAAAGGTGCTGTCGCACCAGCACTTCATCAATCAGGATGCTGGTTTCCGTCAGCTCCACCTCCAGACGGGACAGCGGCACCTCAAACTGTTCAGCCAGAGAGATCAGATGCTCAGCAAAGTTTTCCTGCGCCATCTGGCGAGCCGAGATATTGAT